>DATFSB010000149.1:0-13494 GCA_035262825.1 Gemmatimonadales bacterium
GGGCGGGCTCAAGGCGATGCCGCTCGGTCCCACCGATGAATGCCTCGCGATGCTGCCGCTGTCGCACGTGTACGAGCGCATGGTGGACTACACGCTGCTGGCGGCGGGCGTGATCATCAATTACGCCGAGTCGTTCGACAAAGTCGCGGTCAACCTGGGAGAGGTGCGTCCGACGATCGTGTTGAGCGTGCCGCGCCTGTACGAGAAGGTGTACGCCCGGGTGCTCGAGAACGCGATGTCGGGAAGCGCCGTCAAGCGCAGCATCTTCTTCTGGGCGCGGCAGGTCGGGGACGCGTGGGCGTCGCGCACCCTCGCCGGGCAGCCGATTCCCACCGGCTTGGCCATCAAACGGGCCATCGCCGATCGACTCGTCTTCGCGAAGCTGCGCGCCCGCACCGGCGGGCGGATCCGCTATTTCATTTCCGGCAGCGCGCCGCTCTCCGCCGAGATCGCGAAGTTCTTTTTCAGCGCGGGGCTCCCGGTGCTCGAGGGGTATGGCCTCACCGAGACGTCACCGGTGCTCACGCTCAATCCGTACACCAGGCCGAAGATCGGCACGGTGGGGATCGCGTTCCCGGACGTGCAGCTGAAGATCGCTGCCGACGGCGAGATCCTCGCCAAGGGGCCGAACGTGATGAAGGGCTACTACAACAAGCCCGAGGCCACGGCCGAAGCAATCGATGCCGAGGGGTGGTTCCACACCGGCGATATCGGTGAGATCGACAGCGAAGGCTACCTCAAGATCACCGACCGCAAGAAAGACCTGATCAAAACGGCGGGCGGGAAGTTCATCGCCCCGCAGCCGATCGAAAACCAGGTGAAGCTCAACAAGTTCGTCGCGAACGCCGTGCTGCTGGGCGACAAGCGCAAGTTCTCGATCCTGCTCGTCGTGCCCAACTTCGAGGCGCTCGAGCCGTGGGCCAAGGTCCAGGGGCTCGGGGATCTGTCACGCGGCGACCTGATCGGCCATCAGCTGGTGCAGGAGAAGATGACAACCGAAGTGCAGGGCATGCTGAGCGACGTCGCCCGCTTCGAGCGGCCCAAGCGCATCGTGCTGCTGGGGAAAGACTTCACCATCGAGTCGGGAGAGCTGACGCCGACGCTCAAGGTGAAGCGCCGCGTGGTGGAGAAGAATTATGCGCCGGCGATCGATGCTGCGTATGCGGAGGCAGAACGCGAATCCGGAGGCGTGCCGGTCCACGAGTAGCGGATCGCTACTTCTTTTCTCCAACCCAGAGTCCCTGCCCCACCGCCAGCTGCTTCACACTCTCCGGCAAAGTCGGCTGCTCCGATTCAACGACCAGGCGACGCCCGTGCAGCAGGACGCGGGCGGCCTCGCCCACCCAGGCCGTACGCGCCAGCTCCGCCCCGACCACGGCGCCGCGCGCCATCGCGCCGCGCAGCGGGATCACCGCATCGGTCTGTAGCAGGCTCAGGACCGGCAGCTCCTCGATGTCGGCGGGCGCGTTGATTCCGATGAAATGGATGCCACCCATGAGGCTGGCGAGGCTGTCGGCGTGCCGGGCGGCGGAGCCGACGAGCACGACGTAGCCGCCGGGACCGCTGAGGTCGAGCAATGCCTGAAGGGACTGGGCGTCGACCGGGGTGGTGGGCTGCACCGGAGTGCGGCGCACGGCGCGCTGCTGGCGCTCGCCGGTAATCACCTCGGTGAAATCGACGATGCCGTCGATGATCTCGAACTCGCGGTGGCACACCGGGCACCCCACGACCCCGATCCACACCATGCGCCCGTTCATCTCGCTCGTCGAGAGGACGAGAAATTCCTCGCGATGATCCTCGGTGCAGCGCAGCATCTCGGTGAGCTCGATGTGCATAGACGGCGCTTTCGGCTGTCAGCTATCAGCCATCAGCTATCTGCGGTTGCGGTCTAGGGACGGAATTCAACCCAGGTCAACTTACCGGCTTTGACTTCGATTCGCCGGAAGACCTTTTTGCCGTCGATGTCGACGCCGAGGGTGTAGGTACCGGGCGGGACATCGCCGATGGCGAAGTGCTCCTGGTAGACGGGATCGCTGTGATTCTTCGGGCCGTAGGTCTCGATGAATGAGAACGGCGTCTCCTGCGGCTCCGGCTTCACGAGGCCGTAGATGTGAGCCTGCTGCACCGGCTGGCCTTTCCCGTCCCACACCTGCCCAGCCACGACCCCGGTGCCGGGGAGCGGCTCGATCCAAAGCTCGGGATTGCGGTTGAACGGCGGATAGCGCACCTCCGAAGCCACGATCTTGCTCGAGTCGGTCGTCGGCGCGACGTGGACCTCGAGATGGAGGTGGTCGTTGGTCGCTCGGCCCGTGTTGCCGACGAGGGCGATGACGTCGCCGGCCTTCACCTGCTGACCCACGGTCGCCAGAAGCTTCGTGTTGTGAAAGTAGACGGAGAACAGGTACTGACCATTGAGCTTCTTGGTGTGGCGGATCGCGATCGTGTTAGACCCCGCCTCGGCGAGCCCCGAGTAGACGACGACCCCGTCACCAATCGCGTGGACTTGCGCGCCGTCGGGGTTGTTGAACTCGACGCCCTGATGCGGTTGAAAATTGCCGCCCATCGTCGAGCCGAAGCGGTAGGTCTGGTCGATGTAGGGCTGATCGGTAAGATCGATGGGGCGCCGGAACCAGGTGTGCCGCAACCTGCTGGTTCCGACCGATCGACCCTCGAATGGCGGCACAGTGAACCGCGCCGTGCCCGCAAATGGCGGGGGTAGAATGTCGAACGTGCTCGCCGTGTCGATCCGCTTCCACCCGAAGAATTCCCTGCCGAAACGAAACAGACCATGCTCCGTCGCCAGCCAGAAGCGCCGCTCCGAATCAATGAGCAGCGACCGGGCGCGGTTCACGCACCCCTTGCCTTCGCAAGGCACGGCAGCGAATCCCTCGTGCCACGTGCGCCCACCATCAGGCGAGTGGGCGATCCCTCGCAGGTCGCTGATCCAGAGATTGTCGTCGAGGGTCGTGCCCAGAGCGATCGCCAGCACGTACTGATTCTGGATCACGCCCATCACCGAATCGGTCGCGGTCGCTGCGCCGGCGAGATCGGTGATCACGCGCCACGTCTTGCCGTCGTCCCACGTGACCTTGATTCCATCGGCCGTGGCGATGTAGACGGTGTCGGCACGCGTGACGATCCCGTTGGGGGCCACGTACTGCCACTCGGGTCCGAGCTGGCGCAACTCCCAGTTCTTCCACGTGCGCCCGCCGTCGACTGACACCCCCCAGCCGTTGCCGACGGTGCCGTACCAGACCTCGCCCTGCCGTCCGAACCCGAATGCGTGCACGAAGTCCCACGAGATCGCGTGCTTCGCGGTGTCGGACGACGACTGGATGTGCTCCCAGGTCGTCGCCTTGGGTCGCAACACGAAGATCCCCTCCCCGTAGGTGCCCACCCAAATCGACGAATCGGGCGCGCGCGCGAGCGCCAACACATGGACGCCCCAGCCGGTGGAATCGGGCAACGGCGGAATACTTTGCGCTGCGACGGACCGGGCGCCGACAACAAGAGCCCCGAGCAGGAACAGCCGATAGCTGATAGCCGATAGCTGATAGCGCATTCAGCCTCTTGTCTTATCAATCGTCGGCATCATCTGGATTTCCGTCACATCGACCCGCGCAGGACGCGTCACCGCCCACAGCACCGCGTCGGCCACGTCCTCCACCCGCATCATGATGCTTCGCCCCGCGGCGTCGGGGCGCAAGTCCGGATCCACGGCCTGCCACATCTCCGTGTCCACTCGCCCCGGCGAAATCAGCGTCGTCCGCACGCCCGTCCGGGCGACCTCCACCGCGATCACTTCGTGCAGCCCGCGCACGCCGTGCTTGCTCGCGCCGTAGGCGGTGTTCCAGGGATAGGCGATACGGTCCGAGGAGGAACCGATCGTCACGAGATGACCGCTGCCGCGCTGCACCATCTCGGGAACCAGCGCGTGGGCGATGAGAAACGGACCGGTGAGGTTGGTCGCGATCGACTGCACGAAATCGGCCGGGGATGTTTCGGCGAGCGGCTTGATGATGAACAACCCGGCGTTGCTCACGACGATGTCGGGGACGCCGAGCTCGGCCTTCACCGTTTTCACCGCGCGTGCCACGTCGTCGGGCTGGGTGACGTCGCAGCGCAGCGTCGTCTCGCGCTCCCCCGAGCCGTCCTGCAGCGACCGCGCCAGCCGCACGACGTGGGCCCCCGCCGCGCGCAGCTCATCGGCGACCGCGAGCCCGATCCCCCGCGACGCCCCGGTGACGAGCGCCACCGATCCGGCGAGCGGGGGCGCGCTCACAAGAGGCGCGCGCCGCCGCCGTGCACCAGCCGCAGGAACTCGTCGCGCGTGCGCGCGTCCGAGCGAAACGTGCCGCGCAGCGCCGAGGTGATCGTCTTGGAGTTCTGCTTTTCGACGCCGCGCATCATCATGCAGAGGTGGTAGGCCTCGATCACGACGCCGACGCCGAGCGGCGCCAGCACCGCGCACAACGCATCGGCCACCTGGTCGGTGAGCCGCTCCTGGACCTGCAGCCGCCGCGCGAACACCTCGACCACGCGCGGAATCTTCGACAACCCGACGATCTTGCCGTTCGGCAGGTAGGCGACGTGCGCCCGGCCGAAGAACGGCAACATGTGGTGCTCACACAGCGAATAGATCTCGATATCGCGCACGAGGATCATGTTCTCGTGCTTCTCCTCGAACACGGCATCGCCGATGACGTCCTCGACCGACATCTGATAGCCGCGCGTCAGCCACTGCAGCGACGAGGCGACGCGAGCCGGAGTCCGCTTCAGCCCGTCCCGCTCCGGGTTCTCCCCCAGGAGCACCAGCAGCTCGTGTACCAGCTGCTCGAAGCGCCCGGCATCCGGAGGCTCGATGTGCTCTTCGTGAAAGCTGTGCAGGCTCGCCGACTTGATCTGATCCCGTCCCATTCCAGGCTCCCGTCGTAGTCGACGTAGTTACGCTCCGTCTCCCACAGCCGGATGCGTGCAACTATCTTGGCCCCGTGCGATTCCTAAAGCTACTCGCCGCCGTCTCGCAAGCGGGAGCCTCGGCGCTTTCGGCGTTGTGGACGTTCCCGAGCATCCTCATGTCGGCGTTCCTGGTGGCATGGGGGGCCGAGGCGGCGCAGTTCCTGATGTCGCAAGGGTTGGCGCTCGCCATTCTCGCCTGGCTGCAGACGCTCCCCGAGTTCGCCGTCGAGGCGGTGATCGCCTGGGAGGCGGGGGCCGATCCGGCGCGCGCGCACCTCGCGATCGCCAATCTCACCGGCGCCATCCGCCTGCTCCTCGGCCTCGGCTGGCCGGCGATCTACTTCGTGTTCGTCGCCGCCGGGCGGCATAGCGCCGGCAGCCGCTGGCCGGTGATCCGGCTCGAGCACGAGCATGCCGTCGAAGTCCTGGGCCTCGTCCCACCGCTGCTCTACTTCCTCGTCATCCTGTGGAAGCAGTGGATCGGGTGGATCGACGCCGTCGTGCTGATCGCGTTGTACGGCGTCTACCTCTGGGTACTGATGCGCAACCCACCCAAGCAGGAGGAAGAGCTGTCCGAAGCGCCGGCGGTATCCCGCTGGGCCTACCGCCAGCGCGGCTGGCGGCAGAAGGCGGCGATCGGGGGACTCTTCCTGGTCGGTGGAGCGCTGCTCTATCTGACGGCGCATCCCTTCCTCGAATCGATGCTGGCCGTCGCCGGATTGTTCGGCATCGGCCAATTCTTCCTGGTGCAGTGGGTAGCGCCGTTCCTGTCGGAGTTCCCGGAGTTCGTGTCGACGATCAACTGGGCGCGCCGCGTGACCCGCGCGCCGATGGCGCTGATGAACATCGTCTCCAGCAACATCAATCAGTGGACGATCCTCGCCGCGATGATCCCCCTGGTCTACGGCTTCTCGCACCTGCACCACTTCGGCACCTGGTCCGATTTCCATTTCGACGCCCCGCAGCAGGTCGAGATTCTGCTGACGCTGCTGCAGACGCTGCTCGGCGTGCTGCTGCTCGCGAACATGGAGTTCGACCGGCTCGACGCCAGCGCGCTGCTCGTGTTGTGGTTAGTTCAATTCATCGTCCCGCATCTGCGGGAGGAAGTGTCGATCGTCTACGGCGCCTGGATCGTGGTGCTGTTGGGACAGTTCGTGCTGGGGAAGAAGCGATTCCTGGTGTGGCGGTACTTTCTGGAGACGGTCCGGAAGACGTAAACCTCGCATAACCAACCGGCCGGCATCGCTCGCGCGACCCGGCCGGTCAGTGTACCACAGGAACGGAGAGGATTATTGAAGCCCGAAAGTAATGACTGGTCCCTCACCAGGGCTTCTGTCTTCCCCCTCGCGGGGGCATGACATCGGTCGCAGTATCTGGGTCCACGATCGAGCTGTTGGCTCAATAATTGGACTCCCCGCTCCTGGATCTAGAATACAATTTCGCTCCGGCTCGTCAAGAGAAGTTGCGCCGAAGATTTCGACAAGGCATCCTATAGTGACTCGAATCACGGACGGATCGAACCGTACATGAATCTCACGCTCCTGAGCGCGGTCGTGATGCTGCTCACGTGGATCGCCCTCGTGTTCGTGGTGCAGGAGCCATCGGGCTGGATTCACCTGTTGTACGCAGGGGCCGTGTTGTTGTTTGCGCGCCGCATTCTGCTCGGGCATCCGCAGTCGTTCGTCTCCTAACCCTGGCGGCGCGCCGCGTCACATCGTACGTTGACGGAGCATGCTCATGGTCAAGCGCTGGGATGCCGCCGACGGTCCGTTGCAACTCTCCTCCCTGCGGCGCGAGCTGCAGCGCGAGGGGCTGAATACCGCCTGGTGGTCGGAAGTTCCCGGGGTGCGCATCGAAGAGCACGAGCACCCGTTTCCGGAGGCGCGCTGGGTGCTGTCCGGCTATCTGCGCGTATACGTGGGGGACGACGTCATCGACCTCGGCCCGGGTGAGCGTCTCGACCTGCCACCGGGGACGAAGCACGGATTCGAAGTGATCGGGTTGTCGCCGGCCGTGTTCGTCACCGGCTCGACGCAGCCTGTTCCCGAAACGTCGTCGGAGCGGCCCGCGCCGGCGTAGTCAGATCTCCCAATTCGAAAACAGCACGCCCTCGGGGACCGCGCGCTCCGGGTAGCCCTCGAGGTGCATGCGCAGGTCGGTCCAGCGCACCTGGTAGCCGCGCGCCATCAGCGCGCGGAATGCCCCTTCGAACCGGCTCTGGCAGCGGATCGCCACGCGGCGCAGCCCCGCGTGCGCCGCGCACGCTTCGACCGCCCCCACCACCCGCTCGAAGGCGTCGGCGTCGCGTGCCGCGAGCTTCAGCACGCGCAGCTCGTCGGTGGTGCGCTCCGCCGCGAGTGACGCCGTGTGCCACAGCGCGTACGCCGCGAGTCCCCCCGAGCCGGAGACGAGCACGGTATCGCCCAAGCCGAGCTGCGCCGTGAGCTCGATTTCGCGCGTGAAGTCGTAGCCTGGAGCGAGCGACTCGGCGAAGGCGCGGGCGGTGGCGAGCATCTCGGCGCGCGCGGCGCCCTCGAGCCGCGACAGCAGGGCGGGGACGGCGCCGCCGCGGCGCCGCACCGCCAGCTCGCGGGTCATGGTCAGCGTGAGGTGGCCGGGCACGAATCCGAGACGGGCGTAAAAGCCGATGTTCTCGACGGTGCGCGGCATCGTTTCGAGCCCCAGCGTCGTGGCACCCCGGTCCAGCAACCAGTCGGTGGCCGACCGTACGATCGTCTTGCCGATCCCGCTGCCCTGACGGTCGACGCGGACCGCGAGCGGCCCCATCCACCCCTCGCAGCCGCAGCGGTGCGCCACGTTGAAGGCGACGAGCCGCCCGTCCTCGTCGCGCCACACCATCGCGCCGTCGCCCGCGTCCCGCAGGGCGTACGTCCACACCCGTGGATTGAGCGGCGGCACGCGCACGCCGACGAGCCCGTCGCGGCGGTAGCGGTCGGTGAACGCCTCCGCGAACAGGCGATTGAGCGCTTCGATGTCGCGCTCCTCGGCCTGGAGCGGACCTTCTACGCGCCGCTCAGGCAGCCACGCCCGCATCGACTCCTCCCGCGCCCAGTGTCGCCGTCTCGTCCCGTACACCGCTCACACCCCGGGCGCCATCGTACTCTACCCGGATCACGCGGTCCAGACCCTCCCGGATCTGGTCGATGTGGGTGATGATGATGACCTGCGGGAAGCGATCCCCGATCTGGCGCAGCAATCCCAGGACGTGCTGCCGGCGCCCCTCGTCGAGCGACCCGAATACCTCGTCCAGCACGAGCAGCGAGAGCGGCTGGCCCGCCCGCTCCGCGATCATCTGCGAGATCGCCAGCCGCAGCACCAGATTGGTGAGGTCTTCTTCTCCTCCCGAAATCACCGGCTTCGGGACGCCGCTGTCGACCACCGTCAGCGTGTAATCCTCGCTCAAGTCCGCGGTATCGTAACGCCCATCCGTCAGATCGGAGAGGAACCCCGATGCCAGCTCGGCGATCTCCGGGCGCATGGCGGCGTTCAGCTCGGCCCGCAGCTCGGAGTACGCGCGGTCGAGCTCGTCGTGCAGCCGCCGCTTCCCTTTGAGCGTGTCGATGTGCTGCTCGCGGGTCCCGCGCTCGGCGATGCGCCGGTCCACCTCCGCGACCACCTCTTCCGAACGCGTCAACTCGCCTCCCGCTTCCACTGCGGCCAGCTCGGCCTCGCGCACGACGACCACCGAGCGGTCGTAGCGCTCTTTCGCCTGGCGGAACTTCTCCTCCGAGAACCCGTCGGCGGCGATCGCCTGGACCAGCTGCTTCACCTGCTGCTCGCGACGCGACAACAGCTGCTCGGCCTGCTCCGCCTCCTTCACCAGCGTCTGCGCCAGACGCGCGCGGGCCTCGAGGGCCGCCGCTTCCTGCACCAACGGCTCGAGGGCAGTGAGCTCGGCGCGCACGGCGTCGAGCCGGGCAGCGTCGTAGCGCGATGGCTTCGTCGCCAGACGGGTTTTGAGCTCCGCGAGCCGCGGTGCCTCCTCGTCCCGCTCCGCCATGGCGCGTGTCCGCTCCTCCGCCTGCGCCTTCAGCTCTCCGGCGTGCTCCGTAGCGGTGCGGCTCACATCGCGGGCGGCATCCCGTTCCCGCTCGGCCTCGACGACCGGCTCCGGGGGCTCGGTGAGCTGCTGCGCGCGTTGCTTGAAGAAGTTGCCGTTGAGCGTGATCTCCTCGAGCTGGCGATCGAGCAGACCGAGCACCGCCTCGTATTCCTTGCCGAGCGGCCGCTGACAGGTGGGACACGCGCCCTCGGGGCCGAGCTTGTCGATTCGGTCGCGCTGCTCTTTCACGTCGCGATATTGCTCGCGCAGCTGCTGGCGCTTCGTCTCGGCATCCTGGCGATCCCGCGCCCACGTCGCCCGCTGCTCCTCGACCTTGCGCTCGAACGCGAGCAGCTGCTCGGCGATCTTCTTGACCTCGCGCTCGGCGCGTGCGCTCGCCGCCGCCGCACCTTCGAGCTCGGCGATGCGTTTGTCGCGCGCCGCGGCCGTCCGCTCGAGCTCCGTGAGCTGCGCCTGCGCGGCCTGGCGCTCGGCGGCCTCCTGCTGCAGCCCCTCCAGCCGTGTGCGCTCCGCCTGCAGCTTCTTCAGCGGCTTCAGCTCCGTCCCGAGCCGCTCCAGCTCGGTGCGCGCCGCCAGAGCTTCAGCCAGCTCTCGATCCAGCCGCTGGAAGTCCTGGCGCGCCGACTCCACCGCGTGCTGCGCCATCGCGCGCTCGCTCTCGAGCGAGCGGATCCGGTCGCGCCGCACTTCCCATTCCTTCCATTTCGGCTGCTCGCGCGCCAGCGCGTCTTCGGCCTTGCGCCGTGCTTCGCGGGCCGCCTCCGCGGCGGCGCGGCTCCGCGCCAGCCGCTCGAGCGCGGCAGCGCGGTCGGCCTCGAGCTGGCGCTTGTCCGGCAGCCCCGCTTCCAGGCCCTTCAGCTCTGCCGAGAGTCCGTTACGGACCTCCCGAACGCGCTGCTGCGCCAGCTCGAGCCGCTCGTAGCCGAGCACGCGCGACAGGAACGCCGCCCGCTCGACTTTGCCGAGCGCCGACATCACCGCCAGCTCTTTCTGCCCCGTGAAATAGGTGTTGAAGAACTCGTCGTGCGACATGCCGAGCACGCGGCCCAGCCGCTCGGAGACCGATTTGAGCGAGTTCGCCACGACCTGGCCGTCCTGCCGCAGCTCCGCGCCGTAGAGGTTGCGCGTGACGGAGTATTCGTGCGGTCCCAGCGCGAAGTCGAGGGTGACCTCCACGCGCGACCGGCCCGGGGCGCCGTGCCGCCGGATCGAGTCCTTGTCGCCGCGCACCGCCTGCACGCCGTAGATCGCCCAGGCGATCGCTTCGAGCAGCGTCGATTTCCCCGCCCCGTTGGGACCGATGATGCCGGTGATCCCGGGCCCGAGCTCGATCTCGGTCTCGGCGAACTGCCGGAAGTTCTCGAGCCGCAGCCGCTTCAGCTCCATCAGGCGGCGTCTCCGTCTTGCCCTGTCTGCTCGAGGTACTCGACGCCGGTGCGCACGAACTCGTCGCGCGGGATGTCGGCGTCGAGCAGCCGGCGCGACAGGAAGTCGCGCAGCGTCTCGGGCAGCGTCTGGCGTCGTGACGGGGCTCCGCTGCCCGACTGGTAGGTCGTCTGCGGCCGCCGCAGGTCGAGCTGGAAGTGCAGCGCCCGCGACTTATAGCCGCGGATCGTGGGATGGTCGAGGTCGTGCGCGGTAGCGCGGGCGACGTCCCACACCACGAGCCGCACGACGTTGCCGTCGATCGCCGGTTTCGCCTGCGCGACCGTCGCGGCGATCTTCGCATCCAGCTGCTTTGCCGTCAGCCCCGCTCCCTGAATCGGCTCCAGCTCGACGTGCTGGCGCACCGGCGTGATGTAGCGCGGCACGACGCGCAGCTTGGGGAGCGTGACCAGCAGGTAGCATTTGCCCTTGAGCCCGCGCTCGGCCTGGTCCTGCAGCTGGCCCCACGGATTGGGTGGGAGATATTCGAGCGTGCCCGAGTACCACACGTTGGGCGCCAGTTCTTGCGCGACGTGATGGTGACCGAGGGCGATGTAATCCCACTTCGCCGGCGCCAGGTCCTCGAGCGACAAGGGCGCGCCCCCGTAATCCATCGTGCCGCGCTCCTCACCGAGCGACGGCCGCTGGCCGTGCGTGACCAGCACGTTGAACGTCGGACCGCCGCGCTCGGGCCGCAGCGACGGCGGCTCCGGGCTCACCAGCGCCTGATGCGGGACGGCGAGCACGGCGCAGTCGAGTTTGGGATAGACGATGCGGCGCGGCGCGTCGATGACGACTTCGGCGCCGACCGCTTCGTACAGCTTCAGGATGCTGCCGGTCTCGCTGGTACGCGGCGTGTCGTGGTCGCCGGCGACCAGCACCACGGGGGTGTCGGGCAGCGCCACGCGCAAGCGCTGCAGCTGGGCGAACAGAAACAGAATCGCCGGATTCGTCGGCCGGACGGAGTGGAAGATGTCGCCGGCCATGACGATGAGATCGGGACGCTGCTCCAGCAGGTCGTCCACCGCACGCCGGAACGCCTCGGCCACGTCCGCCTCCCGCTGGTTCGCCCCGCGCGTGTTCTGGCGGTCGAACTGGCGGTAACCGAGGTGCAGGTCGGCGAGGTGAGCGAGTTTCACGACACCAGTTTGAGCGTTCCCTGCTGTTGGAGGCGCACTTTCATTCCCGGAGCACCGAACAGCCCTCCGCTGACGGCGACATGCATCGTCCCGCCGAGGGCGGCGCTCACGACGGCGCCACGCGTGAGCGACAGCAGCTGCTCACCGGTGATCGCGCCTTTGAGGGCCACGGTGAACTGTTGGCCGCCGAAGGCGAACCGCATCGGCTCGGCGGGGAGCGCCGTCTCCACTCCCAGGCGCACCGTCGTGTCCCCGCGGCTGACGCTGATCTCCCGCACCGTCACTTTCGTGTGCACCGTGAGCGGGGCGCCACCGATGGCGCCGACCGGCAGCTCGGTTTCATTGGTCCAGCTGTCGCCCGGTCCCACCGGTTGATCGGGAAGGGCAAGCGCGGCGGCGCGGAAGCCGACCTGCATCTGATCGCGCACCAGAGGCGGTACGCCCGAGAGCGAGGACAGGTCGTTGCGCACCGGCCGCAGATGATCGTCGTAGACCGTCGTCAGCTTCGCGCCTTTCAGCCGCTCACTGGCCTGATCGGCGGCGGCGGGGTTGAGCATCGGACTGTCGATTTTCGTCGAGTCGAAGGTGAACGTGACTGGGACGCCGTCGGGGGCCGGCGTGCCGATGGCTTGCGTGAACGAGATCCGCATCGTGTTCACGCCGCTGGTGTCGGCGCCAGAGTCCGGGCCGAAGCTCGACGTCTGATCCATCTGATAGCGATACGCCGCACCCGCCGGCGGGTGAAAGCGCAACACGATCTTGGTCGTGATCGGCGTGGGCGGCCGGTCCGCCGCTTTGCATCCCACCATCACCACGGCGCACGTCAGCAATGCTATGCGATGCATACAGCTCCTCGATCGATCAATAGGGTTCCTCGGCGATGGGACCGAGGGGTTGTACCGACGAGCGTTCCCGGGCCGGCTCCGACCCGACGCGCACGCCCAGTCGCTTGCGAAAAGTCGCCAACGCATCGGCGGGCCGTTCGCGCCGCACCGCCGCCAGCGCGCGGCGCACGTCCACTTCGTCGTGCCCCGCGATCAGATCTTTCACCTGATTCGTCCGCACTCGGGGGTCGAGTCGTACCAGCTGCA
Organism: Gemmatimonadales bacterium; assembly: GCA_035262825.1. Taxonomy (GTDB): domain Bacteria; phylum Gemmatimonadota; class Gemmatimonadetes; order Gemmatimonadales; family GWC2-71-9; genus DASTHG01. The sequence continues at coordinate 12,699 of DATFSB010000149.1, forward strand.
ACCCGACGGCCTCGGCGAACGGCAGGTCGGCCGCCGGCGGGAAGCGCTCCACCCCATCCCGTCCCCGCAGCACGGAGGGGCGCGGGAATCGCACGAAGATCGGCTGCGTGAAATGCGGGTGGCGCACCATCAGCTCCCCGACCGGAAGCGTCGCGAGCTTGATCTTGGTGGCCGGCGACAGCACCTGATACCCCGGGGTCGCCAGCTCGTCCGAGTCCATGCGTCCGAACACCTGCGTGCCGGCGTTGCCCACCACGCGGCGGTGCACCTGGGAGCGAAACTGCTCCGCCCCGAACAAGACCAGCCCGAGGTAGCGGCCGCGCTCCGAAATGTCGAGCAGCATCTTCTTCACGTACGTGTCGGTGCCGTCGGCGGGAGCGTACTTGTTCAGCTCGTCCACGAACACGACGACGGCGTCGACGCCGAGATCGCGGCGCTCGAGGTGTTCGCGCAGCTTCGACACGACGCGCGCGAAGACGAGATCCTGCCCCAGCGGATCGACGTTGGCGACGTCGATGACGTACACCCCGCGGTCCTCGAACCGCCCCCACGGCAGGTCGCTCGCCGGACCGTCGTCGGTCACGAGGCCCTTGCAGCGGGTCGACACGTTGCCGAGGCGGTTGCGCACCTTACGGATCGTGGCGATGTGGTGCGTGCGCCAGATGTCGCCGCGGCCCGCCAGCTCCAGGCCGTCGAAGATGCTGCGGAACAGACGCTCGAGATCGGCGAAGGTCTCCACCCGGTGCTCGCCCCCGAATCCGTCCTCGAACTCCCGCCGCACCACGCGGTCGGAGAG
>DATFSB010000150.1:0-2822 GCA_035262825.1 Gemmatimonadales bacterium
GGGCGCCTTGACGAGAGCATTCATTTCGGAGTGAATGCAGCCGCAGCTCCCCGGCACGGCGCTGTCGCAGCGGTTGGCGAGTCCTTTGGCGTTGCCGTTGTAGCCGATCGCCAGGACGTTCTCGAGCAGCTGGTCCGTCACGACGGTCCCGACCTGCAACCGCACGCACGTGGATCGCTTGGCCAGCTCCTCCGCCATCCGCATGTACACCTCGTACAGCGGGATGCGCTCGACCGGAGGCGCGGAAGTGCCGTCGGCGAGGAGGTTGAGACGGTGCGTGTTGGCCGCGACGCCGTCCTTAGGAACGCTCATGCACCTCTCCATCGGGGTCGTACGCCTGATACTTGCCGCGGGCACGCTGCTGCGCGAGCCAGGTGTCGAATCCCGACGGCACGAGGCCGTTAGAGCGCTCCTGCGATTCGGCGGCCCGCGTCGCGAGGAAGTCGGCATACTCGTTCTTGGCCGCTTCGTTGTGGCCGCGCACCCACTCCCACCGCACCGTCAGCCCCTTCATCGCCTGATCCAGTTTCTGCCACAGCGGCAAGTTTTCGATCGGCCCCCCCTTTCGCTTCCAACCCGCTGCCTTCCAGGCGGGGAGCCATTCCGTCATGCCATCAATGAGATATTTGGAATCCGAGACATACCGGATCCCGGCGTGCTGCCACTGCCGGTGCACCCACTCGAGCGTCGCGATCGCTCCCGCCAGCGCCATGCGGTTGTTGGTGGTGGCCGGGGCGAACTCGTAGAAATCCCAGCGCGCGATGCTGTCGCCCGCCGGGGCTTCGATCAACGCGCCGTTGCCGCCGGGACTGGGCTCGTCGCGGCGGTTGCCGAGGCAGCTTTCATCGGCGTGCACGAGCACGGACGTGACGGCGCGGGCGGGCATCAGGGTTGAATGGCGACGGGTAGGTCGGTGTGCAGCAGGATGTCCTCGGTATGGGAAGCGACGCTGGCGCGGCGCTCCATCGGCCCGCGCGGCACGTGCGCCCCGGCGAACAGCGCATCGGCACGGATCGCCCGCACGACGCGCCCCACCACGTCGCCCGCGGAACCTTCCTCCAGATGCGTCTGGAACGGCACGCCGAGCAGCGAGAGCTCCGCCTCGGCCTGCCCCAGTATGCGCATGCCCTCGGTGCGGTCGACGCAGGCGTGAATCACGTGCACGGTGCTGCCGGCAACACTGGCGAAGCGCGCCGCGAGCTCGAGCGCCCGCCGGTTGCGGCCGTCGAACGCCACGGCGCAGATCTGCATCGGCGACGGGCCGCCGCCGCACACGATCACGGTGCGCTCGGAGAGCCGGATCAACGACGCCGCAGTGTGTCCCAGCGCCGTAGGGCCCGCGTGCTCCGTCTCGACCCCGCGGCGTCCCACCAGGACCGCATCCACTTCCTTCGCCAGTTGGGCGAGGGCGACGTCCGGGTCCCCCTGCTGCTGTCGCGCGTCGACCTCGAGTCCCGCCGCCGCGACGCGAAACCGTCCCCGGTCTACCAGGGCCGCCGCGGCCTCGGCACCGCCCTTATCGGTTTCTTCCACCGCCGCCACGATGATCAAGGAATGAAACCGCCGCGCCAGCACCACCGCCTGCTCCAGCGCGGCGTCGGCATGCGGGCTCCCATCCAGGCCGACGAGGAGGCGGGTGAACATCAGCGCGCGCTCACGGCAGGACGGAGAAGCGATCGAGCTCGCGCAGCGGGAAGCGCAGCACTTCACCGGTCATCGGCAACCGGGCATCGAGCGCTTCATCGCGCCCATCGATGTGCAGCTGCTCCGCCACCACGACGTATTCGGTGCCGCGCCGCGACAAGGCGACGCGGCGCCGCTCCCGCACCGCGCGTTCGAGCGCATCGAGCGCATCGGGGGAGAGCGACCGGTACTCCGGGATGGCGCTCATTGTTCCCTGAGATTTAACGGACGTCGATGGTTCCCGCTGGCCCGGCCGCGACCGCCCCAATGACCGGCGCGGCCGCCAGGCCTTCGCGCGCCAGTGCCTGCTGCAACCGCGCGACGCGCTCCGCGGGCAGCGCGATCAACAAGCCGCCCGACGTCTGCGCGTCCGCGAGCAGCAGCCGCTCGCCTTCGGGGATCGTCGCCGCAAACACCACCGCCGCACGTACGCTCTCGAGATTGCGCTTCGTCCCTCCCGGAACCGCGCCCCGTGCCAGCAGCTCGCGAGCGCCGTCGAGCACCGGGACGTTCGCCGCATCGAGCACGGCGCTGACCGCGCTGGCGCGCAGCAGCGAATGAAGGTGGCCGAGCAGCCCGAAGCCGGTGACGTCGGTCGCGGCATGCACCCCGACGGCCAGCATCGCCCGCGACGCGGCCGCGTTGAGGGTCGTCATCGCCGTCACCGCCCCCGCGAGCGCCGCTGCATCGGCGAGGTCGCGTTTCAGGGCCGTCGTGATGATGCCGGTGCCGATCGGCTTCGTGAGCACCAGGGCGTCGCCCGGCTGGGCCCCGGCGTTGGTGACGGTGCGCTCGGGATGAACCTCACCGATCACCACCATCCCGAACTTCGGCTCGGGATCGTCCACCGAGTGGCCCCCCAGCACGAAAGCACCGGCCGCCTGCGCGACATCGGTGCCACCCCGGAGCACCTCGCCCAGCAGCTCGAAGGGGAGCCGGTCCCGCGGCCATCCCACGAGGTTGAGCGCGAACAGTGGTGAGCCGCCCATCGCGTAGACGTCGGAAAAGGCGTTGGTCGCGGCGATGCGCCCGAAGTCGTAGGCGTCGTCGACGATCGGTGTGAAGAAGTCCACGGTGGCGACGAGGGCGCGCTCCGGCGACAGCTGGAACACCGCCGCATCGTCGCGGCTCGAGGCATC
>DATFSB010000151.1:0-6860 GCA_035262825.1 Gemmatimonadales bacterium
GATCTTCGCACAGGTGTACTACGCCGCGTTGCAACGCGCTACGGCGTCAACCGTGCTCCAACGATTGTGCGAACGCATCCTCGAGGACGAGGAACGTCACGTGCAGTTCCAGACCTGGCAGCTGTCGCGCATGCGTTTACACCGACCCGCTGCGATGCGGAGTCTCACCCAGTTTGCGCAGCGCTTCCTTTTTATGGGGACGTGTCTGGTGGTCTGGACCGGGCATCGCCGAGCCTTGAGGGCCGGGCGTCATTCTTTCACATCATTCTGGTCAGCGGCGTGGCGCCAGTTCGGATTGGCGTTTCCACCCTCACCCGCGGCCCGCAGAACTAAGTCTGGAGACCAGGGACCTCGCCTCACGGCGGGACTGGCTTCTCCAACCGCTCAGGCACGACACTGCGAGAATCCCGATCGCATAGTGCGCTACGGGTCAGGAGGATAGCCTCGCCCTTGACCGAGCGCCGCCCTGCGGCAGACTATTAGCCACAGGTTCATTTCGCTCGGCGTTCCCAGGGGGTCCTCATGGTCCATCTTCGTTGGTCCGTTGTTCTCGTTGCCGCCCTCGTGAGCTGGACGCTCGGCTGCTCACACAGCAGCGCCAACCACACCCAAACCACGCCGAATCCCAGCGGCTTGGTGATTACCGCGGCGCAGATCGAGCGCTCGGGCAGCAAGAACGCCTGGGAGGTGCTGAAACACGATGCGCCGATGCTGACGCTCGAAGAGGACCGCAACGGCAATCCCGCGCGGATCCATTGGCATGGCCGCTCGAGCATCTATCTGGAAGATGCGCCGGTCGTGATCCTCGACGGCGTGCGCACGGCTGATTGGAAGGTGCTGAGCCAGGTCCCCGCCGGGCAGATCGAAACGATCCACATCATTTCGGGAATCGAAGGCACGACCTACTACGGCACCAATGCCGAGAGCGGCGTCATCGAGATTCAGACGAAGCATTCCTGATAGAAAACACTATGGGGGGCCGAACCTCGGCCCCCCATTTCGTATTCACCCGGCGCTGGCAATCAGGGATTGCGGTCGGCGCATTGGGTGAAGTGCGGATTGTTCTGTTCGTCGATCGGGATCGGGAAATTGACATCCGTTCCGTACACGGGGAACTGCACCTTGAAATACGGTCCCGTTGGGAACACGCTGTCGGCCGGTCGGCCGTACTGCCGGATCAGCCGTCGCAGATCGCTCAAGCGATGCGCCGTCAGCCACAGCCAGCGTGCCCGTTCGTTGAACAGCAGGTTCACCGCTCCCTGTGCGGCCGCTGCATCAGTCGTGCTGAGATTCGACAGCACCCCGATTGCCGGTGTCCCCTGAGCGGTGGTGGCGTCGAAGTACGACCGGTCAGCAGCGTTGGCGCGCGGGTCGTTGAGGGCCGTGTAAAATCCTCCGCCGTTCGCCGTGTCCCCGGCCTGCAGCGCGGCCTCCGCCTGGATTAATCGGGCTTCGACTCCCGTCGCAAGGGTGATGGACGCCGCACGGCCACCGTAGCGCAGATTGTCGTACAGCGGAGTCGATCCATCGAACCCCGTTCCCGCGGCATCCAGGACGATCGGGGTTCGCGGGTCTGCCACCGACAGGAACGGAAAACCATTGACCCCTTCGACATCGGCTGCCGAGTACCGCTGGTCCGGAACGTTCGCCCGAAACACACCGTTATTCTCCCGGTCCGTGTTCTCGGAGTGATCCAGGAAGTAGGCGAACGACGTCGGCACACTAGTGACGGCGGCGGCCGCCGCCGGGAAGCTGCCCAAGTCGAGCAGCGCCCGGCCCTTTCCGACGCTCGCGAAGTTCGACATGTCGGCATCCCCCGACACCGCCAGCGCCGAGTCGAAGCGCGCGATCGCCGTGTCGAGCAGCTGGGCGTTCGTCAGGGGGTCGCCATACACCAGCGTCCCGCCGGGCGTCGCCTGGCTGATCGGCACACCGTTGCAGAAGTTCTCGGCGAAGAACAGGTAGCTGTATCCCGCCAGCGACAGCATCTCGGGATACGCCGGATCGCTGTTCGCCAACGCCGCGTATCGCCCGGCAGCGTTCTCGGTCGAGCGGCGGGACCGGGACAGCGTCCGGAACCAGAGGTCGAGGTCGGCGTTCGTGACGTGGATCGTCCGGGCGTCGACCTCGATCCGCGTTGGGAAGGTCTCAGAGTTGATCCACTCATCGGCGAGCAGGCCGCCGTACATGATGGCGCCCTCGACGCCGCCCGAGCCATCGGAGCCGTCACCGGTGTAGGCGAGATCGAAATCGCCGATGGCGCCGGCACGGACGGTGGGGAGCGTGGAGGGATCGCCCAGCTGACCCGGCGTGACGATATCCGGATCGGTGACATGCAACGGGTCGTTACACCCGGCCAGCGGCACGAGCGAGAACGCCGCCGCGAGCAGCACAAGCGTGGTGTTTCTCATGGTCAGTGCCTCGGCTCAGAAGGTGACGTTGACGCGGCCAATGAAGTACCGCACCGGTGGTTGCGTCAGGAAGTCGGCGGTGCTGAACTGCCCGACGTCCAGCCCGTTGATCACTTCAGGATCGACGCCCTTGTACTTCGTCCACGTGTGCAGATTGCGTCCCGTTAGCGTGAAGCTGAGCGTCGAGGCTCCGATTCGGCGCGCCCACTGCTCAGGCGCCGTATATGTCAAAGACACTTCGCGCAACTTCACGAAGCTGGCGTCCTGGAAGTAGGGCGTTTCGATGCCGAAGTTTCGGGTCGCCACTGACGCCGCCTGCTCGGCCAGCGGGGCGTTCGGGTCGCGGTTGCCGCGGCAGATTCCGAACAGGCAACGGAATTCCTCGGTCGCGTTGTCGAGCTTGTTGCCGTAGCGCGCATCGAGCAGCCCGTAGAGGCGGAAGTGCCGCAGGAACGTAAAGTCGGACGAGAGCGTGCCGCCGTGATCCGGCTCGACCGAGCCCTGAAACGACTGTTCGGACGCAACGGTGATTTCGTTGGCTTCGATGAGGCCGTCGTTGTTCAGGTCTTTGAACGTGTACGAAAAGTCCCAGTACCCGCCCAACGGATAGCCTTCCTCGTGCCGCTGCGAAGCGCCGCCCAGACCAAATATGATCGGGGTGATGCCCGTGCCGAGATGAATGAGCCGGTTCCGGTTCCCCCAGGCGCTCGCCGTCAGGCTCCAGCCGAAGTTCGGCCCGTCGATCACCTGCGCGTTGAGCTGCAGCTCGACGCCCTTGTTGCTCACCTCACCCAGGTTTTCGAACCGGGTGTCGGTCACCCCCAACGAGGGCGCGAGCTTCCGCGCGATCAGGGCGTCCTTCGAGGTCTTGTTGTAATACGTGAACTCGAAGTGTACCCGCGATTGCACGAGATCGGCATCGAAGCCGGTCTCGATCTCCTGCGTCCGTTCGGGCTTCAGATTGGTGTTGCCCAACCCGCCGATCGTGACGGCCCCCTCACTGCCTCCGTTGGTGGTCACGGCGACGGGGGAGAAGAACTGCAACGCGTCGGTCTCGCCCGGCTGCCGGCCGGACCGCCCCCAGGCGGCGCGCAGCCGCAGGGAGTTGAGCCAGCTCGGGTGCGCGAAGAACGGCTCGTCCGAGAGCACCCATGAGGCGGAAACCTTCGGGTAGGTAATGCCGCTGAAGTTCACGCCGAACGCCGAGTTCTTGTCACGCCGCAGGGCGGCAGTCAGGAAGAACCGGTCGTGGAAGTTAATCTGCTCCTGCCCGTAGAACCCCAGCGTGACGAACTCATTGGTGAACTCTCCGACCTTGGGAACGACCACGCCGGCGAGCGAGTTGGTACCGCCCACGAGCTTGCGGCCCGACGCGTCGACCTCCTGGTGCACGTCCTTGACGTACTGCACCCCGGCCGTGGTATTGGCGTTGATCGTCTCGGCCAGCCGATAGCTCGCGGTGGCCGAGAAATTCGCGGTGTAACTGAACACCTGAATCCGGTCGGCGACGTGGTTGCCGTCCAGGCGGTCCTGGTCGAGCGGGATCACGCTAGGCGGCGTGGTCTCGTTGTCCGACTGGTTCGTGACGTCGGTGCCCGCTACTCCACGGAAAGTGAGGAAGCTCGACGGGCGGAAGTTGGCGCTGAGGCTGCCCGTGAACCGCTCGATGCTCTGGCCCGTGAAGATCTGATTCGCTTCCTGGGGAGTCAGGAATCCGTACCCGTGGCAGTCGTGACCCTGGGCGCAGAAATTCCTGGAGGTGTCCGACGTGCCCAGCAGGGCGCTCGACACGATGCCCTGATCGTTGTTGTCGTTTTGCGGCAACTTCAGATCGCTTGAGACGTACCCAGTGGAGAGCGAGACGTCCAACAGGCGGCTGATCTGGTTGTGCAGGTTTGCTCGCAAGCTGACGCGGCGCAGGTCGTTGGACTCGAATACGCCGCGTTCCCGCTCGAACGACCCGGATGTGTAGAAGGTCGTCTGCTCGCTGCCGCCCGAGGCGGAGAGGCCGTACTGCTGACGCACGCCCTGGCGAAACGGGCTGTACTGCACCAGCGGGTTGAGGGACTGCACGGTGGCGATGGTGCACAGTCCGGCACCCTGCTGCTCGAGCGAGCAGCCACCTCGTGCGGCGGTGAGACCGCGATAGTTGGCCGGCCAGTTGGCGTCGTCGTTCAAGACGCCGCCCTCGATGAACGACGTCCAGCGCGTGGGTCCCGGTCGCCCCTGCTTGGTGCGAAACTGAATCACGCCATTGGACGCGTCGGTTCCGTACAAGGCCGCGGCGGACGGGCCCTTCACGACGTCTACCGCCTCCAGGTCCTGCGCCTGGAAATCGTCGATCCGGGAAGGAATCTGACCGCCTACGCCGATGGAGCTCGAGCGCGGATCGTTGTTGATCCGGATGCCGTCCACCGTGATCACCGGCTCGTTGTCGAGCGACAGGCTCTCGGAGCCACGGATCCGGATGCGGGCGCCGTCACCGGTGGTGCCACCGGGGGTGATGACTTGGACGCCGGGCGTGCGCGAGTTCAAGAGGTCGGCAATGTCGGTCACCGGCGCCTTAGCCACGACGTCCGGGGCGGAAATCGTGGACACCGCATTCCCCAGCTCCTTCACTCGCTGAGTTTCTCCGGTGGCGCTGACGACCAGCGCATCGAGCGGAATCGCCGCGGCGGCGAGCACGATGTCGAGCGTCGCCGCGCCGCCGGCCGAGACGGTCACCGGCTGTTGCCCCATGGCGTACCCGATCAAACGCACCTGGGCCTGGTACGTCCCTGCGGGGACGCGATCGATGTGATAGCGGCCGTCATTGTTCGTAATGGCTTGCAGGTTCGTGCCGGACAGGAGCACCTGCGCTCCCTGAATCGGCTGCGAGCTGACCTTGTCGGTCACTCGCCCCGCGACCGATCCCTGCTGCGCCGCGAGCGGCGCGGCAAGGATCGCACACGCGGCGAACAGCGCGGACCCGCACAGTCGACGTAAACGCGTGGTGTTCATGAGTGCCCTCTTGCAAAACGTTGCGATTGAGCTACAGGCGATGTCGCGAAACGGCCGCACGGCCAGACCAGGAGAGACGCGCAACACACCGTCCGCTACCGTGACGGCGGCGGCGGCGGTTACTGCTGGTGGTTGTTGCCTGGGTCAGCCGTGCGCGCTACATCGCGTCGTCGGAGGGCAATACCGAGGAAGGGAAACTGACAAAGCAGGGCGCATATCCGAACCCCCGTTGAGGTAACGTTTTAACCTGTCCAGGAGGGGGGGAGTCCGCAAGGTCTCCGCTAGCGCACGTTATTGCACTTAGGAACGGCTGGAAGGGTACAGCATGAGATCCTGCGAGTCGGGGCGAGTGGATTTGAACCACCGACCTCCTGGTCCCGAACCAGGCGCGCTAACCGGACTGCGCTACGCCCCGAAGAGGGCGGATGGCCGGACAGTCGGATGGGCGGATGGTAAGACCGACCCGTCCATCCGTCCATCCGTCCATCCGCCCATCCGCCTACCATGCGCCCAGGAGGAGTCGAACCCCCAGCCTTCTGATCCGTAGTCAGACGCTCTATCCAGTTGAGCTATGGGCGCTCTAAAGGCTGGTAACCAGCGAACCGGTTGAGACGCACAGACGCACAGGGGAGAACAGTAAGACAGCATCAGAGGGCAGCTCTATCTGTTTTCTGCCGACTGTCCTCCATCTGATGCGTCTGCTGCGTCTGAACCTGTTTGCTGTTCTCCAGCCTCACAGGTGGGCGGTACTAGATTCGAACTAGTGACCTCTACGATGTCAACGTAGCGCTCTAACCAGCTGAGCTAACCGCCCGAAACAATTGCGGATTGTGGATTGCGGATTGCGGATTGAACTCTGCCGGCGCTCCCAATCCGCAATCGCCAATCCGCAATCCGCAATTTTTCGTTCAGTAGCGGGGGTGGGATTTGAACCCACGACCTCCGGGTTATGAGCCCGGCGAGCTACCAGACTGCTCCACCCCGCGTCGTTGTTGGTCGGATGGACGGATGGTCGGATCGTCGGATGGTCGCCTCAGCCTCTTCCGATCGCCGCACCAACGATTTCTCCGTCCGCCCATCCGCCCATCCGCCCATCCGCCCATCCGTCAATCCGTCAATCCGTCAATCCGTCAATCCGTCCCAGAGCGGGAAACGGGACTCGAACCCGCGACCCCAACCTTGGCAAGGTTGTGCTCTACCAACTGAGCTATTCCCGCGATCGCGTAGGCCCCGAATCTAACCTGTTCCCCGTCCCCTTAGAACCACTGTGCGCCTAGGCGTCCAGTCGCTGTCTCCCGACCCCCAGCCTCACCAGTGGAGGCGAGGGGGATCGAACCCCTGACCTCGTGAATGCCATTCACGCGCTCTCCCAACTGAGCTACGCCCCCGCTATATTGGCGCCCGCGCGGAGCCTCCCGACGGGAACACGGCATGTTATCGGGGCGTTCC
>DATFSB010000152.1:0-2148 GCA_035262825.1 Gemmatimonadales bacterium
CGGAACGACCCGCTCCCGGGTGGTGACGTCGACCGTCGTGTACTGGATCAGAGAGTTGAGCAGGTTCGCCGGCATGCGCTGGTCGACGTCCCAGTCGCCCGAGGCATACTGCAAGCGGGTCAAGGTGTAGTCGGCGCGGCGGCGGCCCAGGGCGAGCGCCCGCGCCTCGGCCCAGGGGGCGAGGGAGATGCCGGTGAGCGTCGAGAGAAACTGCGCGCGGTTCACGAGGGGTCAGGTGTTAGGGGTCAGGTGTCAGGGAATCTAAGGGACTCCCCTGACACCTAACACCTGCCACCTGCCTCATACCGCGTCCGACAGGCTCGTGAAGTTGAAGTCCCGGATGCGGAGCACCGGCATCAGCGTCGTGATCCCGGCATCCGACCCGGACACGCGCTGCTGCTTCCCGATCGCGTCGAGGTTGTTGAACATGATGATCGGGCTCTCGTTGAACCGGAAATTCTTGATCGCGTACTTGATCTGCCCGTTCTCGATGTAGAACGTCCCGTCCCGCGTCAGCCCGGTCACCAGCACCGTCTGCGGGTCGACCGAGCGGATGTACCAGGTCCGCGTCACGAGCACGCCTTTGGTCGTGTCGCGAATCAGGTCTTCCGTCGACGCCGTGCCGCCGTCCATGATGAGGTTGGGCGGGAAGGGAATCGCCTTGATGCCCTTCTTCTGCGCCCAGTAGCGCGAGACATATGTGTTCTGCACCGCTCCGGCGGCGACCCAGTCGGTCTTCTCGTAGGCCCGGCCGTCGCCTTGCCAGGGGGAGGTGGGCACGTCCGGGTGCGACGGATCGGACCAGACGTGCACCCGCTCGTCGACCAGCTTATCACCTTTCTTGGTGCCGCCACCCGCCTTGGCGAGGAAACTGCGACCCTCATCGGCGGCGCGCGTGTCGAGGTTGAAGATCAGGTTGGCGAGCAGGTTGATCCCCGCCTCGGGCTCGAGAATCACCGTGTATTTCCCGGGCTCGATCGCCCGCGCGTTCCTGCTGGCCGCCGCTTTCTCGATCGCGATACGCGAGGCCGACTCGATGTCGAACTTCGCGAGGTCGTTGCACTCGCGCGTGACGTACCCCGAGCCGGTGCCGTCGTTGGCGCGGACGGTGAGGGAGAAGTTGGCGCCGGTCTGCCGGCTGTAGGCGAAGAGGCCGGCGGTGTTCTGCATCGCCTGCCACTGCGAGCCGTCCTGCAGGAATCCCGCCGCGGTGCAGTCTTTGGCCTTGGCCGGCGTGATGGTGTTGGCGGCCACCTGCATGCGGTATTCCGGCGTGATGTTGGCGACGTTGTCGAAGAACGCATTGCAGTCGACGTACTGCTGCGGCCCGAGCGGATGGACCAGCTCCTCGTCCTCCGGTGCCAGATGGGCCAGCTCCTCGGAGCGGCGCACCGCGCGCTCGATCGCGGCGTCGTCGAACTCGTTCAACGTCACCGTGCCCGCCCGCTGACCGAAGAACGACTGGATCACGAGCTGCGTATCCTGGGTCGCACCCGCGGTGTTCACGGTGTTGCGGGCGAAGCGGATGTTGCCGCCCGCGTTCGCATTGATGTTGACCTCGCACGCCTCCGCCTTGGAGAGGTGCAAGGCCTTCTCCATCAGGGCGCGGGCCTCGGAAGATGTGAGCGCGGCCATTAGAGCTTCCTCGCCGTGTTGATGACGTTGACGCCGTTGAAGCGGCTGGTGGCGGTGCCGTGCGACACGGCGCTGATCTGGCCGGGCTGGCCCTTGCCGTCGAAGAACGATCCGCCGAGCCGGTAGTCGCGCTGATCGCAGATCGCCACGCACGAGTTCCAGAATTCCTGGGTATTGGACTGGTAGGCGACGTCGCGCAGCGGACCGACGATCTTGCCGCCCTGGATCTCGTAGAACAGCTGTCCCGAGAACTGGAAATTGTAGCGTTGCTGGTCGATCGAGTACGAGCTGTCGCCCACGATGTAGATCCCCTTGTCCACGGCCCCGATCAGCTCCGCCGGGGTCTGCTGCTTCGTGCCGGGCTCGAGCGATACGTTGGGCATGCGCTGGAACTGCACGTCGCTCCAGCTGTCGGCGTAGCAGCAGCCGTGCGAAGCGGCCTGGCCGATGACGTGCACCTGGTCGCGGATCGCCTGGTAGTTGACGAGGATGCCGTTCTTGACGAGGTCCCAG
>DATFSB010000153.1:0-12213 GCA_035262825.1 Gemmatimonadales bacterium
CTTCGCCGCTTCCTTCGCCTTCTCGGTGTCGGCGACGGTTTCGTCGGTCTCGAAGGGAGGCTCGACGGTGATGTGCGTCGCGCCGGCCTCGCTCAGCTTCCCGATGATTTCGTGAATCGTGTCGGGACTCGATTCGCCGGCTGAGTGCGCGAGCAGCAGGGAGACGAGGATCTGCAGCTGGCGCCGGTCGACCTGAGCGTCGAGGCGGATGGCGCCCACGCCGCAGTGCCGCATCACTTGCAGCACGTGCGAGAAAGACGCGTAGTTCTCGAGCGCCAGCCGCAGCCCCAGCTCTTGCTCCACGTTGAGCACCGGCTTGGCAACCGAGGCGAGATCGTCGAGCGCCTTCTGCACCTGCGCGTTTTCGATCGGATAGAGCTTGAGAGAGCGCAGCGCGGCGTAGAACACCACCAGGAACTCGCGACCCGCGTGGCGCAGGAAGCTGTCCGAGGCCGCGACGGTCTCGGCGATCGTGGCGCGGCGCGGCGGGGTCGTGGAGGCGGAGGGCGGGACGTCGGTCATCGCACCGTCTCCCGCAGCGCGCGGCTCACCGCGTTGCGTACCATCGGCTCCTTGTCCTGCGCCGCCCGTTCCAGCACCGCCCGCGCTTCCGGACCACGGATCTTCCCCAGCGCCATCGCCGCGCACGCGCGCGTCTCGGGGTCCTCGCGCCGACCGAGCAGGCCGCGCGGCACGAGAATGCGCTCCAGCACCGGGATCCCCGCCACCCCCGCCTGCGAGCCGTACGCTTCGAAGAAGGCCATCTTCTCGGTGAGGTGGGCCTGACGCAGCTTGCTGCCGTTGACGGCGCTCTCGACCCGCTGGAATGCGCCACGATGCCCGCGGCTCGCGAGAAACTTCACGGCGGCGATGCGCACCTCGCGCTCCGAGTCTTCCACTGCCCGCTCGAGCAGCCGCAGCGCGGTGGGCGACGCGATGGAGATGAGCGCCTCCGACACCGCCAGTTTCATCTCCCGGTTCCCTTCGGTGAGCAGCCGCTCCATACCCTCGGGAGCGCCTGTCAACCGCAACCGCCCGGCCAGGCGGACCATTTCCAGCGCCGTCCCCAGGTCGTTGCTCGCCAACGCCTTCAACACCTCACCGGGATTCTGACCGGCGAGTCGCTCGGCGGATTTCTTGACGAGCGTCCGGACCTGATCGTTACTGAGCCGCTGCACCCATCCGGCCAGCGTCATCAGGGCCTCCGGCTGCAGCTCCTTGAACAACTCCCCCAGCTCATCCTCTGTCGGATGCATCGTCGCTTCGTCCAGTGCCTGCAGCAGCTGCGACAGTGCGTCCTGCTGGGAGAGTCGCTGCGGGATCGCGGCCAACGCGATCTTGTGCTCCGGAATCAGCTCCTTGCCGCGTTGCAGCACGCCCGCCAGCTCATGCAGCACGTAGGCCACCGAATGGAAGTCACCGGACCCGAGCAGGTAGGGGATGAAATTCTCGACGATCGAAATCAGCTCGCTGCGCACCGTCGCATAGGTCTGCGATTCGATCAGATCGAACAGTACCGACAGCACGTTATGCCGCAGATCCTGCGAGTACTCACGATCGACCTCGTCCTGGAGGTAGGCGATCTCCTGGTCCTCGAGGAAGTAGAGCGTCGTGTCGAACTCGTCCACCGACACGACCTCGCGCGGGGCTTCCTTCTCCACCTGGTCGCGCACCTGCGCCGGCGGCGCCACTTCGCTCGGCCCTTCCGCTTCGATCGGCGATCCCAGATCCACCGAGATTTCGCGGAAGGTGTAGGCCAGATACTGGAAATCCTCCTGCCACAGGAGCGTGAGGAGATCGTCGGCGGCCTCGGCTTGCAGCGTGCGGGCCTGGTGCAGCACCTGAAGGAAGCGCACCAGCTCCGCGTCCTCGACGCCGGGCCGCAGCGTCACCGACCGCACGCCGTCCTTGAACAGCGTCCAGGCGATGCTCTCGTTCTTCTGATCGTGGCTATAGACGAGGTTGCCCTCCCAGCGCAACTCGGTTTCCTGCACCTCGAGGGCGAGATCTTCCGTGGACTCCCAGATCTTGCGGCAGGCCCCGCGGACATTCTCGATGGACCGCTGATAGACGGGGTTGTTGGGGAGATAAAGCTGCACCGCGCGCAGCGCCTTCCCGACGAGGGAAAGCAGCTCTTCGACCTGCGCCGGGGGGAGGGCGAGCTCGGTCCCGAACGCTTCGGTCACCGCTCCCCCTGCTCGGCAACCAGGGCGACGTCCTTGTCCCCCCGACCGCTGAGGTTGAACAGGACGAGGTCGCCAGGCCGCCACCGTTCGTTCGCGTACCTGGCCCACGCCACCGCGTGGGCGCTCTCGAGGGCGGGCACGATCCCTTCGAGACGGGCCAGGGCAGCGAACGCATCCAGGGCCTGTTGGTCCGTCACCGTCTGATACAATACCCGACCGGCGTCCTTCAAGAAAGCGTGCTCCGGCCCCACACCGGGATAGTCCAGCCCCGCCGAAATCGAATGGGCGGGCTGCACCTGGCCATCGGCGTCCTGCAGCAGGTAGCTCTTGCTGCCGTGGAACACACCGGGCCGGCCCCGCGACAGTGTCGCCGCGTGTCGGCTGGTCTCGAGGCCGAGGCCCGCCGCCTCCACCCCGACCAGCTCGACACCCGGGTCATCGAGAAAAGCGCTGAAGATACCGATCGCATTGGAGCCACCGCCGACGCAGGCCACCACCGTGCGCGGCAGGCGCCCGTACCGCTCCAGCACCTGCGCCCGCGCCTCGCGGCCGATGACCGATTGAAAATCCCGCACCATCCGCGGAAAGGGATCGGGACCCACCACCGAGCCGATGATGTAGTGCGTGTGCGTGACGCTTGTAACCCAGTCGCGCAACGCCTCGTTGGTGGCGTCCTTCAGGGTGCGCGTGCCGGCGGTCACCGCTTCGACCTTCGCGCCCATCAGCTCCATGCGGTAGACGTTGAGCCGCTGGCGGCGCATGTCCTCTTCGCCCATGTAGACGACGCACTCGAGCCCGAAGCGCGCGCACACCGTCGCCGTCGCGACGCCGTGCTGCCCCGCCCCGGTCTCGGCGATGATGCGGCGCTTGCCCATACGGCGGGCGAGCAGCACCTGGCCCAGGGTGTTGTTGATCTTGTGCGCCCCGGTGTGGTTGAGATCTTCACGCTTCAAGAGAGCGATGACGCCCGCGCCCAGCTCGGCGCCGAGTCGCGGCGCGTCGCTCAACGGCGTGGGACGGCCGACGTAGTCGCGCGACAGCCGGTCGAATTCCTCCCAGAAGGCGGGATCGCCGCGTGCGGCATCGTACACACCCGCCAGCTCGTCGAGCGCCGCCATCAGGGTCTCGGGCACATAGCGCCCGCCGTAGGGACCGAACTGCGTCGTCTCGCCCGTCACCGGCCGCTCCCACGCGGTTGGCGCGGCACGCCGGCGAGCCCGCGCACGGCGTGCTGTGGATCGGCGAGCCGCGCCACCGCGGTCCCGACGAGTACGTGGTCGGCTCCCGCCGCCGCGACGCGCTCGACGTCGCCGCGCTCGGCGATGGCGCTCTCGGCGACGGTGACGAGGTCGGGCGGGACCTGCGCGATCAACCGGTCCGCGGCGTCGCGATCGATCGCGAAGCTGTCCAGGTCCCGACTGTTGACGCCGATCAGGGTCGCACCGGCAGCGACGGCAGTCTCGAGCTCTGTAATGGAGTGCACCTCGACGAGCGCCGCGAGCCCCAGGTCGCGGGCCGCGCGAAGCAGCGACCGCACACGGTGCGGCTCGAGGATCCGCACGATGACGAGCACCGCCGCCGCTCCCGCCGCGCGCGCCTCGAGCAGCTGCAGCTCCTCCAGCAGGAAATCCTTGCGCACCACGGGCAGCGGCACAGCGGCCGCGACGCGCCGCAGATCGTCGAGCGATCCACCGAAGAACGCCGGTTCGGTGAGCACCGAGATCCCCACGGCGCCGCCGTCGGCATACGCCCGCGCATGAGCGACGGGATCGAGTGTCTCGTGGATCGCCCCGGCGGATGGCGAGCGACGTTTCACCTCCGCGATCACGCCGATGGTCCCGTCGGCGCAGCGCGCTCCAAACGGCCGTGTCGGCGGCGCAGCCCGCGCGCGCCGTTCCAGCTCCGAGCGGGACGGCTGCAACGCCGCGACGCGTTGTTGCGCGGCAGACACGAGAGGTTCGAGGCGTCCCGGAGTCATCCTTGCGTTCGGGCAGTATTCGGGTACATTATTCTTCGGCAAATTTTCGGGGAGATGCCACAATGCCTGTCACCCGGCGTCAACGCGAAATCCTCGACTACCTCACGCAGTATATCGAGGACCGCGGTTACGCTCCCAGTTTCGAAGAAATCGCGCAGCGATTCCAATTCCATTCGCTCGCGACGGTGCACGAGCACCTCACCAACCTCGAGCGCAAAGGCTACATCCGCCGCACGCCGAACGAGAGTCGCGCGATCGAGATCGTACCGCCGCGCGGGCAGAGCGGCGCGACCGAGCTGCCACTGCTCGGACTGGTCGCCGCGGGGCAGCCGATCGAAGCGATCTCCGAGGCGAGCGACTCGCTCGCCGTACCCGACGTGCTGTTGCCACGCCGCGGCCGCAGCTATGTGCTCAAGGTGCGCGGCCGCTCGATGATCGATGAGCACATCAAGGACGGCGACTTCATCGTCGTACACGAGCGCGCGCAGGCCGAGAACGGGGAGACCGTCGTCGCCCTGGTCGGCGGCGAAAGCGCCACGGTGAAAAAGTACTATCGCGAGCCCGGCGGTTGGATTCGCCTGCAGCCGGCGAATGCCGAGATGGCCCCGCTGCGCGTCAACGAGCGCGACGTCGTCGTCCAGGGCGTCGTATTGGGCGTCATCCGCCGCTATTGATCCCGGTGCGGCGCAGGCGCTCCAGCGCCGCACGCGCCGCACCGGTGTCGAGCGCCGTTCGCGCCGCCGCGATGCCCGCCTCGTAACTCGCGGCGAGTCCTGCCACATAAATCGCTGCCGCCCCATTGAGCAGCACCGCCGCCCGTCCGCCGTGATCCTCACCATCCGCCAGGATGCGTTCCAGCCGCCGCGCGTTGACCGGCGGCTCCCCCCCCGCAAGCAGCTGGACGTCGGCGATTCCCAGCCCATGCCGCTCGGGGTCGATCGTCCACTCCCGCACGTCGCCGCCCTGCACCTCCCACACGTGGGTCGTTCCCGCCGGCGAGATCTCGTCCATGCCGACCGCACCGTGTACCACGAGGGCGTGCTCCGCTTCGAGACGGGCGAGGGCGTGCGCCACGAGGGGCCCGCGGCTCTCGTCGGACACGCCGATCACCTGACGCCGCACTCCCGCCGGATTGGCGAGGGGCCCGAGCAGGTTCATCAGCGTAGTGACGCCGAGTTCCTTGCGCACCGGTGCGACGTGGCGCATCGCCGGATGGAAATTTGGTGCGAATAGAAACGCCACGCGTGCCTCGCGCAACGCGCGTGCGGCCGCGGCGGCGTCGAGCTTGACGGACACGCCGAGCGCTTCGAGCACATCGGCCGAGCCGCAACGGGAGGTGTAGGACCGGTTGCCGTGCTTGGCGACCGTCGCCCCTGCCCCAGCGGCCACGAGGGCGGCACCGGTACTGATGTTGAATGTCGTGACGGCGCCCCCGCCGGTCCCGGCGGTGTCCACGAGATGGGGGGCATCGATGTCGACGCGGATCATCGCCTCGCGCAACGCGCGCGCGGCACCGGCGACTTCGTCCGCAGTCTCGCCTTTGACGCGCAGCGCCATCAGCAGGCCGCCGACCTGCGCCGGCGTTGCGTCTCCACGCATGATGACGCCGAACACTTGGGCGGTGTCACCTTCGGACAGCGACGCACCGTTCGCCAGGACGTGGATGGCCCGCTCCAGGGGCCCCGCAGTGGGCTGGGGCATGCGTAAAGAAAATCGGCTTTTGTCAAATAGGACAAGGGGTTATCTTTGTTTGGTGACCAGCCGGCCCTTCCTCGCCGTGGTGCAATACGACGGAGGGCAGTTCGTGGGCTGGCAACGCCAGCCCGCGGGGCGAACCGTGCAGGCGGAGTTCGAGGCGGTGTTGGAGCGGCTCACCGGCCGTCACACCGCGGCCACCGGTGCCGGTCGCACGGACACGGGTGTGCACGCCACCGGTCAGGGGGTGGGATTCATCGCCGATGAGCGCTGGAGCGCCGATGCGCCGGGGTTACGACGGGCATTGAACGCGCTCTTGCCCCCGGACATCTGGGTGGCACGCGTCCATCCCATGACTTCCCGGTTTCACGCGCGTCGGGCCGCGACCGCGCGGCGCTACCGTTACGAAATCGGCACCGATGACACGAGCCGCTCCCCGTTCCGCCGCCGCTACGAGTGGGCGCTGGGGCGGTCCCTCGATCTCGTGCTGCTCGCACAGGCCGCCGCGGCGCTGCCGGGGGAACATGACTTCCGCGGCCTGGCCGCGCACGGTGCGGCGAAGCCCGATTGTCGCTGCCAGGTGGCGCAGGCGACGTGGACAGCGCGCGGCAACGGCTCCGGAATGACCTTCACGATCGAGGCCAACCGCTTCCTGCACCGTATGGTTCGCTTCCTCGTGGGGACGATGGTCGACATCGCGCTCGCCCGCCGTCCGCTGTCGGACCTGGCCCTGCTTCTGACCGCCACCGACAACCAGGCGGCCAGCCCGCCGGCGCCGCCCCAGGGGCTTTATCTCGAGACCGTCACGTATCCTCCCGAACTTTACGCCGAGGCAACCGCATGAAGTTCTTTCTCGACACCGCCTCCCTGAAGGACATCAGCTGGGCGGTTCAGGCCGGTCTGATCGACGGCATCACCACGAACCCGACGCTGCTCTCCAAACAGGCCAACGACCTCGATCCGCGCGATGTGCTGAAGGAGATCTGCTCCATCGTCGAGGGACCGGTCTCGGCGGAAGTCGTCGCGACCGACACCGACAGCATGCTCACCGAAGGCAGGTCGCTCGCCAAGATCGCCGACAACATCGTCGTCAAGATCCCGATGCTCGAAGCGGGGATGGTCGCCGTGCGGCGGCTCGCCTCCGAGGGCATCCGCACCAACGTCACGCTCTGCTTCTCGAGCGTGCAATGCCTCGTCGCGGCGAAGGCGGGGGCGACCTATGTGTCGCCCTTCATCGGGCGTATCGACGACGTCGGTCAGGAAGGGATGGACGTCATCCGCGAGACGCGGCAGATGTTCGACAACTACGCGATCGCCACGCAGATCCTCGCGGCGTCGATCCGGCATCCCCGCCACGTCGCCGAAGCCGCGATGATCGGCGCCGACGTCGCGACGCTGCCGCCCGACGTCCTGAAGAAGCTGCTGCAGCACCCGCTCACCGATCGCGGCCTGCAGCAGTTCCTCGCCGACTGGAACAAGCTCAAGCCGGCGGCGCGGGCCGCGGTGTGACCTGGGAATCGCCGCTCTCCGGCCGCTACGCCTCGCCCCCGATGCAGGCGCTGTGGAGCGAGCGCCGCCGCATCGGACTGTGGCGTCGCCTGTGGCTGGCGCTGATGGAGAGCGAGCGCGAGCTGGGACTCGAGATTCCGGCGGACGCCGTCACCGCCGTTCGCGCGCATCTCGACGATGTCGACCTCGCCCGCGTCGCGGAGCTGGAAAAGCGACTGCGGCACGACGTCATGGCGCATATCCACGCCCTCGGCGAGCAGGCACCGGCCGCTCGGGCCTACATCCACGTCGGCGCGACCAGCGCCTACGTCACCGACAACGCCGATCTCGTGTTGATGCGCGAAGGACTCGTGCTGCTGCTCGGGCGTGTCGCGGCGGTGCTCGTAGCGCTGGGACACGTGGCGCGGCGCTATCGCGCCCTTCCCTGCCTCGCCTACACCCACTTTCAGCCGGCGCAACTCACCACCGTCGGCAAGCGGGCGACGCTGTGGATGCAGGAGTTCGTGCTCGACGCCGATGAGCTGCTGCATCGCGTCGAGACTCTGCAATTCCGCGGCGTGAAGGGGACCACCGGTACCCAGGCGAGCTTTCTCGATCTGTTCGATGGTGACCACGACAAGGTGCGCGAGCTCGACGGCCGCGTATCGGGAAAGATGGGCTTCACCAGGATCTTCCCCGTCACCGGCCAAACCTATAGCCGCAAGCAGGACGCGCAGGTGCTCGCGGCGCTCGCCGGCCTCGCCGCTGCGGCGGCGAAGTTCGCCACCGACCTGCGCCTGCTGCAGCACGAAGGTGAGCTGCTCGAGCCGTTCGAGAGCGAGCAGGTGGGCTCCTCCGCCATGCCCTACAAACGCAATCCGATGCGGGCCGAGCGCATGACCAGCCTGGCGCGCTTCGTGATCGAGATGGCGGGGAACGGTTGGCACACCGCCGCCGAGCAATGGCTCGAGCGGACGCTCGACGACAGCGCCAACCGCCGTCTTGTGATTCCTGAGGCGTTTCTCGCTACCGACGCCATCCTCGTCCTCGCCACCAACGTCGCCGCGGGGCTCGAGGTGCGCGAGCCGGTCATCAGCCGCCACGTCGACGACGCGCTGCCATTTCTCGCCACCGAACGCCTGCTGATGCGCGGCGTGAAGGCGGGCGGCGATCGCCAGCGTCTCCACGAAGTCATCCGCGGCCACAGTCTCGCGGTCTCACAGGCCACGGCCGAGCGCGGCGCCGCCAACGACCTGTTGGCCCGGCTCGGCGCCGACCCCGCGTTCCGCGCATTGTCGGTGGCGGCGCGCCCCGATGAGCTCGACCCGGCCCAGTACGTCGGCCGCGCGCCCCAGCAGGTCGACCATTTTCTCGACGAGGTGCTTCCCGCCGTGCTCCGTCGCATCGAAGCCGTCGCGCCCGCTGCCGGCGCCGCCGAGGTGAAGGTATGACGACCGTCACGCCGCTCGTCGCCAGCAACCTGTCGCTGCCGCTGCTGCGACGTGGCAAGGTCCGCGAGATGTACGAGGTCGACGCCGACACGCTGCTCATGGTGGCGAGCGACCGCGTCAGCGCCTTCGACGTCGTGATGAAGGAGCCGGTCGCCTACAAGGGCGCCGTGCTCACCCAGCTCTCGGCGTTCTGGTTCCACAAGCTGGCGCACGTCGTCCCGCACCATCTGATCACCGCGGACGGGTCCGAGATCGTGAGCCGGGTGCCGGCGCTGGCGCCGCACCGGGCCACCCTCGCCGGCCGCGCGATGCTGGTACGCCGCACCACACCGCTCCCCTTCGAGTGCGTCGTGCGCGGCTACCTCTCCGGCTCGGCGTGGGCGGAATACAAGAAGTCGGGGACGCTTGCGGGCGAGCCGCTCGCCACGGGGCTGGTGGAGAGTGCCAAGCTCGAGCCGGCGATCTTTTCCCCGGCGACGAAGGCGGAGACGGGACACGACGAGAACGTCACCTTCCAGCGCGTGGCCGACGCGTTGGGCACCGATCTCGCCGCCACCTTGAAGCGCGCCAGTCTCGCGCTCTACGAAGGCGGCCGCGATTTCGCCGCCGGCCGGGGCATCATCATCGCCGACACGAAATTCGAGTTCGGCACGACGCCGGACGGCACCCTGCTCGTGATCGACGAGGTGCTGACTCCCGACTCCTCGCGCTTCTGGCCCGCCGACCGCTACACCCCCGGCACCGGCCAGCCCAGCTTCGACAAACAACCGCTGCGCGACTACCTCGCCGGCCTCAAGGAACAGGGCAAATGGGACGGCAACGAGCCGCCGCCCCCGCTCCCGCCGGTCGTGATCGCGGCGACCAGCGCCCGCTACCGCGAAGCCTATCGTCTCATCACCGGCAAGGCCCTGGAGGTCGCGGCGTGAGGATGGCCCCCGAAGGCTGGCCGTTCATCGCCATCGGGTGGGGACTGGCGCTGCTCGTCGCGGTGGCGGCGCTGCGCTGGAGCCCCTGGTGGTGGGGGCTCGAGGTCCTGCTGGTGCCGCTCGCCATCTGGCTGCTGGTGTTTTTTCGCAATCCCGATCGCACCGGCCCGCGCGGCGACCGTATCGTGATCTCCCCGGCGGATGGTCGCATCGTCAGCGTCACCGAGACCGACGAGCCGGCGTTCCTGCACAGCCGGGCGCTGCGCGTATCGATCTTCATGAGTGTGTTCGACGTGCACGTCAATCGCTACCCGGTGTCCGGCACCGTCGCGTACCGGAACTACAATCCCGGCAAGTTCCTCCATGCGGCGGAGGACAAGGCGAGCCTCGACAACGAGCAGTCCTCGATCGGACTCACGGGCCCCCATGGGGCCGTGCTGGTGCGGCAGATCGCCGGGCTGATTGCGCGCCGCATCGTGACCGACGCCAACATCGGTGATCGGGCGACCCAGGGTGCGCGCCTCGGGATGATCCGGTTCGGCTCACGCGTCGACGTCTACCTGCCGCTCACCGCCCACGCCGCGGCTCGCGTGCAGATCGGCGACCGGGTAGCGGCGGGCGCAACCGTGCTCGCGGAGTACCCGCAGTGACGCCGCCCACCCCGGGGCACGCCGGCGGACGTCGCGGCGTGAGGCGAGTGGTCATCATCGTTCCCAGCCTGTTCACGCTCTTCAATCTGTTTTTCGGCATCTGGTCGATGACCCTGGCCTCGCGCGGAGAGCTGTATCGCGCCAGCTGGTTCCTCGTGTTCGCGGGAATCCTCGACACCCTGGACGGTCGCATCGCCCGGCTGTCCAACACCGGTACGCGCTTCGGTGCCGAGCTCGACAGCCTCGTCGACGTGGTGAGCTTCGGCGTCGCTCCGGCGTACCTGATGTACGAGCTGCACTTCGCGACCGCCGGACCCGCCGCCTGGATCTTCTGCTACTTCTACGTGATGGGGGCGGCCATCCGCCTGGCGCGCTTCAACGTGACTCAGGCGGGACGGGCGAAGACGTATTTCGTCGGGTTGCCATCACCTGCCGCGGGCATGACGCTCGCGACGTATTACCCCTTCACCCAGACCGAGCTGTACGCCCAGCTGCGGGGGCTCCCGTGGCCGCTGTTGCTCAACTTCTTGATGATCATCTGCACCATTCTGATGGTCTCGAACGTCCGGTACGCCACGCTGCCCCGCGCCAGCCTGCGCACCCCGCGGGGGCTCTTGGGTCTCCTGATCATCCTGCTTATCCTCTACTTCGGCATCACGCAGCACGACGTCTTCTTTTTCCCGCTGGGGATCACCTACATGACCTACGGCGTGGCCCGTGCAGCGCTGCTGGGATTCTTCGCTGGAGACGACGATGCCGGAGAGACCGACATCGCCGGACCGATCGTCATCGCGGATTCCGATGGGGACGCCGAGAACGGCCACAGCTTCGGGCCGCGCTCGCGCGGCATCTCGCCGCGAGGGCGCACCTGATGGCGACGTTCCGCGTCGAAGTCCGGGTGATGCCGCGCGCGGCGATGCTCGATCCACAGGGACAGGCGGTCCAGCACGCGCTCCACGCCCTCGGCTTCGCCGAAGTGGGGACGGTGCGCGCCGGCAAGCACCTGGTGCTGCAGCTCGAGGCGCCCACCGGAGACGCCGCGGCGGCGCGCGCCCGGGCGATGTGCGACCGGCTGCTCGCCAACCCCGTCACCGAGGACTACCACGTGCTGGTGGAGGCCGCCTGATGCGCCGTGTCGCCGTCGTCGTCTTCCCCGGATCGAACTGCGACGCCGATACCCTGGACGCGGCGAACGCCGCGGGCTCCCAGGCCTATTTCGTGTGGCACCGCGAGACCGACCTGCGCGGCGCCGACGTGGTGATGCTGCCCGGCGGGTTCAGCTACGGCGACTACCTGCGCTCCGGCGCGATCGCGCGCTTTTCCCCGGTGATGCAGGCGATCACCACGCATGCGAAGGGCGGCGGCACCGTCGTGGGAATCTGCAACGGATTTCAGATTCTGTGCGAGGCGGGATTGCTCCCGGGCGCCCTGATGCGTAACGCCGGCCAGCGCTTTCTGTCGCGGCCGGTGCGCGTCCGCGTCGAAACGACCGACACCCCCTGCACGGCCTTGTATACGCGGGGCGAGGAGCTCATCGTGCCCGTGGCCCACGGCGACGGACGCTATGTCGCCGACGAGCGTACCCTGCGCGAGCTGGAAGCCGAAGGCCGGATCGTGTGGCGCTATGTCGGGGAAAATCCCAATGGATCCGCCCGCGAGATCGCGGGGGTATGTAGTGCCAGTCGTACCGTAGTGGGCCTGATGCCGCATCCCGAGCGCCGCAACTCGGCAGCCCTTGGCGGGTCGGACGGTGCTCGTGTCTTCCTTTCCCTGGAGGCTGGTCATGCGACGCAGCATACTGGTGGTGTGCGCGCTGCTGGCGGGCACCACGCTGGGCTG
>DATFSB010000154.1:0-11198 GCA_035262825.1 Gemmatimonadales bacterium
AGCGCCGTCGCCTCGATGGCGCCGGGCCGGTCGGTGATCTCCGGCTCGATGTCGAGCACTTCGGAGATGCGCTCGGCGCTCGCCATGGCTTTGGAAAGATCGGTCGAGAGCTCGGCGAGGTTCTTCATCGGCCGGTACAGGCTGTTGAGGTACGACACGACGAGGACGAGCGCCCCCGGCAGCATGGATCCACGCAGCACCAGGAGCGCGCCGAGCAGCACGGCGGCGGCAGTCCCGATCGCGGTGATCTGCTCTGAGGAGCGGCTCGCCGCCGCGCCCAGCCGCGCCACGCGGATGCTCTCCTTCACTGTTTCGGCCGTCACCTTGTCGAACGTCCGCATCTCGTGTGTCTCGCGGGCGAATGCCTGCACCAGCGGCACCGCCGAGAGCACCTCGCCCATCCGCGACGCGACCTGGCCCTCCTGCTTCTTCTGGGTCTTCACCGAGATCTTCGTCTTGCGGTAGACGTGGAACAGGCTGTAGCCGAGCAGCGGCATCGTGACGAGCGCGATGGCCCCGATGCGCCAGTCGACGGTGAACAGGATCACGAGCATCCCGAACACAGTCAGCAGCTGGGAGGTGAATTTCAGCAGTGAGTTCGCGAACAGATCCTTCAACGTGTTCGTGTCGCCCGCGATCTTCGTCAACAGGTCGCCCGATTGCGATTTCGTATGAAACGACAGCGAGAGACTCTGGAGGTGCGCGAACAGCTCGCGGCGCAGCGCGTACACGGTGCGGTAGCCGACCGAGGACGTGATGAACGTCTGGAAGTACGCGCACACTCCCGACACGAGCGAGATCACGACGATGCTGGCCGATGCCACCACGATGAACGGCACCGTGCTTTCGGCAATGAGCGATTGCAGGAAGCTCAGCGAAGCGGGCAACGGTCGGTGGAGCAACCCGTGGTCGATGATCAGCTTCAGCGGCCACGGTTTGGCGAGGTCGGCGAGGATGCCGCCGAGCATGCACAGCCCGGCCAGGGTCAAGCTGCCCTTCACCTGGCCCAGATGGGTCGCGAAGAACTGGCGAAACCGTGTCCGTTTGGCGGCCGGAGGCATGCTCAAGCATGGGACCCCGTTGGCTGGGTGCGCAACCCGCCGTACCAGGCACTAGATTGCGGAATCGCATGATCGCCGCTCTGCTCCTCGCGATGGCGGCCGTGCCTCAGGCCGCGGGCGATTCGCTCCACGGCTTCGTGCGTGCCGGGGCGACGGGGGAGCCAGTGCCGGGAGTTCAGGTCCGGGTTGGCGGCCGAGCGGAGGTCGCCGTCTCCGACTCCACCGGACGCTATCGTCTGGTCGGCCTTCCGGCGGGCCGTCTCGAGGTGCGGTTCACCCGGCTGGGATTCGCACCGCTGGCCGTGAGCGTCCTCATGGCGGAAGCGGCGCCCGCCCGAGTGGATGTCGACCTCACTCCGCTCCCCGTCACCTTACCGGCGTTGAACGCCGCTCCAGTTGCCGCACTCACAGGGCATCCGGTTGCCGATTCGATCGTCGTCGGCCGCCTCACGGTGCAGCCATCCGATCGCAATCCCTTGCTCGTTCAAGGAGACGTCTTCGAAGCGGTGGCTTCCGCCCCCTTCATTAACGGACGGGAAGAGCTGGCGCAGACGCTACAGGTGCGGGGAGGGGCAGGTGACCAGACCCTGATCCGCGTCGCCGGGCTGCCGTGGCACGGCCCCCGGCCGCTGGGTGGCATCGCCGGCCCCATGCCCGCCGGCTCGATCGCGCGCATCGATGTGCACGCAGCGGTCCCGCCCGCGCGCTACGGCGAGGCGCTCTCCGGTACGATCGTCGTGTCTCCCGTCGCCGCCGATCGCTTCGCGGCGACGGGTGTGGTGGACGGATCCATGGTCGAGCAGACCGTCCGCGGGCCGTTGCCGTTCCTCGGTGCGAGTCTGCTCGTGAGCGGCCGCTGGACCTATCGCTCCGTGTTCAACCGCCCCGACGATGGCGGCGAGAGCGAGAACGGATTCACGAACGGGATCGCCCGTCTGACCCTGCCGGCGGGCCAGGGCCGGCTCGACGTCTACGTCCTCCAGGCGGGCAATCGACTCGGCTTTCCGGCCGCAACGGACTCCGCGGCAACCGTGCTGAATCACTTCGCCGCAACGGGGTCGCTCGCCGGCGCGGCGTGGACCCGCGCGCAGGCGGCGAGCACGATGCGGGCGCTGGCCTGGTACGAGCGTGTCGACGGCGACGGGACGTGGGACCTGCGCACACTGACGTCCCGCCGGAACGACGCCGGTTTCAGCGCCGCAATCGAGACCGCGCGAGCGGAGCTCGGTCTCAGCGTGGTGAGAACTCGCGCTCTCTACCGTGTTCGTGACACGGCGACGACACTGGTTCTGGATGCGGCGCCGGTCGTGGCTGCGGCGTTCCTGACCCGGCGCTGGAGCCTGCTCCCGTCGGCGACGATCTCGACCGGCTTGCGCGCCGGCACGCTGAACGCCAACGGGATTCGTTTCGAGCCGAGAATCGGCGTTCAGGTCGCGCCGCTGCGAGGGATCTCAGCGTCGCTCGGGTATTCCCGGACGTACCAGGATGTGCAATCGGCCCGCAACGAAGAGTCCCCGATCGACGCCGTCCTCGGCTTGGACCTGCCCGTCGCGGCGGGAGCGGGCGCACTGCCTCCCGCCCGGGCGGACCAGCTCACGGGAACTCTCGCGGCCGGCTTCGGCTCAGCGGTGTCCCTGCTCGTCGAGGGTTACACGCGCCGCCTGCGCGACGTCGCCCTTGTGGCTCCGGCGACCCAGCTGCCGTTCGCCGATCACGCCATCCTCGTCGGCAACGGCTCGAGCCGGGGACTCGAGGCGACCGTGACGGCGCGGCTCGGCCGGCTCGACGTTCGGGCTCAGGCCGGAGTGCGGAGCGCCCTCCGCACGAGCGACACGATTTCCTATCACCCGGGCGGCGACCTCGCGCGTGGCGCGTTGGGGGTCGGCTATGGATTCACTCGCCGGACGGTCGGCCGGCTCGCCGTCTTCGTTGGGGGACAGCGCCGCACGACACCGCTCGCGGACGCCATGCAGCTCGATCCGTACGCGCCGTTGGACGGGGCGGGAGCCCTGGCCGGCACGCCGGTGACCCTTCCTGGACCGGTGAACCGGTCCCGGCTGCCGCTCTACCTGCGGGTCGACCTCGGCGTCAACCAGAGCTGGGTACTGCTGCCGTGGAGCACGGCGGCGCGGATCTCGACCTCGTTCACCGTCGTCAATCTGCTCGATCGCCGCAACGTCCTGGCGTACGTCGCCTCGCCCGGCGGACAACGGCCGGTCTATATGCTGCCGCGCACCGTGCTCGTGCGGCTGCGGTGGGATCTGGGCACGGACTAACGGAGCTGGTTGTCACAAACGAAGGCCCTCGCGCGGTCCTCTGGCATGGGTGTGTCGGCTGCCACCGTTGCGAGGAGCCTTGCGATGAAATCGATGCTTCCCTTGAGCGCTGCGCTTCTGGTCGTTGCCTGCCAATCGGCATTCGAGCCGAACTACAACCCGCCGGCGGTCTTTACCAACCCTACCACGATTACCAATGCGCACCTGCCCCTGGGGAGCCTGACGCAGGACGTGCTCGAAGGCACCGAGGGCGGGCAGAGCTCGCGCGTCATCCGCACTCGCCTTCCCGGCACGCGTGCCTTCACCATCGGCGGCACGCAGGTGCTGGCGATCATCGTCTCGGACACCGTGTACACCGCCGGCCAGATCACCGAGGTCGCGCTGGACTATTTCGCGCAGTCCGACAACGGCGACGTGTATTACTTCGGCGAAGACGTCGACGAGTACGTGAACGGGCAAATCATGAGCCACGAGGGGACCTGGCATGCCGGGGTCGACACCGACCAGCCCGGGCTCTTTCTCCCAGCGTCCCCGAAGGTCGGCGACAGGTTTCGCAGCGAAGACGTCCCGCATATCACGCAGGAGAACGATGAGGTCATCGCCGTCGACGAGACCGTCACCGTTCCGGCTGGCACGTATCAGCACTGCGTGAAGGTGAAGGAGATCCTGTCCGACGGCGCCGTCGAATACAAGCTCTATGCGCCGGCAACAGGGGTCGTGCGCGAGGTACCCGAAGATGGGCTCGTGGATCTGAAGACGCACACGTGACCGCTGGGTTCGACCAGGCGTTTGCGGACTTGTTCGCGGAGCGCTCGGGATCGCTGTACCGCTACTTCAGCGCGTTGAGCGGCGATCCCGCGCTCGCGGAGGACATCGTGCAGGAGAGCTTCGTGCGGCTGTACCGAAGGGGGCGGATGCCCGACGATCCGGCGGCGTGGCTGGTGAGCGTCGCGCACAATCTGTGGCGCGACGATCGCCGCCGTGACGTGCGGCGCAGCCGCCTGCTGTCGTTGCGCAAGGACGAGCTGCCGACGATGGGCGAGTCTCCGGCGACGGACGCGACCACACTCGCCTCCGAGCGCGTGCAGACGGTGCACCAGGCCCTGGCGCGTCTGCCGGAGCGCGACCGGCGGCTGCTGTTGCTGCGGCATTCGGGTTTTGCGTATCGCGAGATCGCGGAAGTGCTCGACGTCGCCCCCGGCAGCATCGGCACGCTGCTGGTGCGGGCGAGCGAATCATTTCGGACGGCGTTCTATGAGCTCTTCGGCGCATCCGCCTGACGGCGAGCTGCGGGCGCTCGTCGACGGCGAGCTGCCGGCATCTCGCGCGCTCGAGCTGCGTCAGCACGCCGCGCAATGCTCCGCGTGCGCCGCGCGCCTCCGGGAGATCGAGCAGGATGCACTCGGCACCGGCCAGCTGCTCGATCTCCTGCCCGTCGGCGAGTCGCCGCTCGAGCTGCAGGTCGTGGTGCGGCGCGCCCGCCGGGCGCGGCTGCGGCGCGCCGGGCTGATCGCCGCCGCCGTTTCGCTCTTCGCCGTGTCGATCGCCGGGGCGACGGTGGGCCGGGGGCTGGCCGGCCGCGTCTGGGCGATGGTGCATCGGCGTTCACGCATCCAGCCACCGCCCGCCGTCGTGCCGCACGACTCGATGGGGATCGCGTTCGTTCCCGGCATGGAGGCGGACGTGGTGTTCGATACGAAACAGGACCATGGCCAGCTGCGCGTGGCGCTCGCGGATACGGCCGAGCTGGTCATCCGCTCCGATGCACCGGTGGCGTATCGGATCAACGCCCAGGGGGTTGTCGTGCACAATCCCGGCAGCGGGGCGAGCTACGAGATCCTCATTCCACGCGCCTTGCCCCACGTGCGGATTGTCGTCGGAGGCAGGGTCGTGCTGGAGAAGGTTGGGCCGAGGATCGTTGCCGGGACGGACTCCGCACCCAGCCTGGTCTTGCCTGTCAAATAGCGTTTCTCGACCGCCGGACCGCCCGCTTATTCCGCTCGCAACGCCGTAACCGGATCCACCCGCACCGCCCGCCACGCCGGCACGAGACTCGCCAGCGCCGCCGCTGCCGCGATCACCACCGTGACGCCCGCAAGCGTCACGATGTCGCGTGTGCCGATACCGAACAGCAGGGCGCGCAGTGTCCCCGCGCCGGCAAGCACGACCACCAGTCCGATTCCGAGACCCAGCGCGGTGAGGCCGATGCCCTGGTTGAGCACCAGCCGTACGATGTCGCCCGGCGTCGCGCCCAGTGCCGAGCGCAGTCCGATCTCCCGGAACCGCTCGGCCACCGCCCCGGCGAGGGCACCGAACAGTCCCGCCGCGGCGAGCAGCAGCGCAATCGCGGCGAACACGGCGAACAACGCCAGCGCCAGGGTACGTTGCGCTGTCGACCGCGCCCGCACTTCGGCCAGCGTCGCGAGCCGCGTGACCGCGGTACCGCGATCGGGCTCGAGCACCGCGCGGCGCAGTGCACTGAGCACGCGCGCCGGATCGCCATTGGTGCGCACCACCACGTCCACCCCGTTGTCGGCGAAGAACCAGCGGTGCGTGGGGACGTAAATCTGCATCGTTTCGCCGACATCGAGTCCGCGGTGGTGTACGTCACCCACCACACCCACAATGGTGTACCAGGGCCGGTAATCCTCGCCCATGTGGACGCGCTTCCCGATGGCGCGCTCGTCACCCCAAATGCGCCGCGCCAGCGAGCGGCTGATGATCGCGACTGGCGGTCCGTGCGGGGCGTTGTCGCCGGCGACGAAATCGCGGCCATCGACGACCGGGATGTGCATCGTCTGCAGGAAATCGGTGGTCACCCGGTATTCATCTGCGCTCGGCGCCAACTCTGGGTTATCGAGTGGCTTGTCCTCGGCCTGGATGCCGTACGCGTCCACGTTGCCGCCGAGCGGCAGCTGGCTCGCGATCGCGGCGCTCTGGACGCCGGGGACTGCGCGGACGGCGTCGAGGATCTGATCGTGCCACACCAGCACCGCCGCCGAATCGACGTAACGCGGCCCGCTCACCTGGATCGCGACGGTCGCCGCCTCCGCCGGGTCGAACCCGGCGTTGACCGACAGCACAGCGGAGAGACTGCGTGCCAGGAGACCCGCCCCTGCGAGCAACACGACGGCCACCGCGACTTCCCCGATGACGAGCATGCCCCGCAGGCGATGCGACGCTCCGGCGAGGCGGCGGCCGCCCCGCAGCGAATCGGCGAGGGCGCTGCGGCGCGCATGCCACAGCGGGGTAAGCCCGACGGCCACGCCTGCGGTGAGTGTGACGAACGCGGTGAGGGCGAACGCGCGCGCGTCGAGGTGGACAGCAGTAAGCCGCGGCACCGTGGCGGGGAGCCGCCCCACCAGCTCGAGCAGCCCGATCTTCGCGACCACGAGGCCGATGACGCCACCGACGCCCGCCAGCACCAGTCCCTCGGCGAGGAGCAGACGGGTAAGCCGACCGGAGCCGGCGCCGAGGGCGGCGCGAATCGCGAATTCCTCGTCGCGCCGCAGCGCCCGCGCGAGCTGCAGGCCACTGACGTTCACCGCCGCAATCACGAGCAGCAGCAGCACCGCGGCAAGGAGCGCGCCGAGCGCCGGCCGCACCTCCCGCGCCGCCTCGCGTTGCAGCGACACCAGTTGGAACCCGGCGGCCGGGTAATCGTGGGGATTGTCCCGCACCAGTCTGGCGGAAATGCCGTTCAGCTCCGCGAGTGTTCTGACGGGTTGGCCGCCGCCCTTCACGCGAGCGACCATGCGCAGGTGCCGGCAGGTGCGGCAGGCGTAGGGGAGGGTGGCGTCGTAGCCGAGCACCCGCCAGATCTGGGCTTGCGGGTTCAGGACGTCGTCGAATCCCTTGGGCATGACGCCGGCGATGCGCATCTGGGTGCCGCCGATATCGGCGAACGATCCCACGACGGACGAATCGCCGCCGAAGCGCGTTCGCCAGAGGGCGTCCGAGAGCATGATCACGTTGCGCCGCGGCGGGGCGTCGTCCTCTCGTGCGAAGTCGCTCCCCAAGGCCGGGCGCACACCGAGTGTGCGGAAATAGCTCCACGAAACACGCAGTCCTCGCAGCTGCTCAGCTGTGCCGTTGCGGTTCAAGACCGGCTGCCAGTCGCCCAGTGCCGCCGTCGACGCGAGCGTCGTGGCCGCTGCGGTGACGTCGCTGTACGTGGCGAACCCGACGTTGCTGCGAGCGCCGTTCTGGTCGTTCTCCCACACGACGTACACGCGGCCCGGCTCATCGTAGGGTAGCGGCCGGATCAGAATCAGGTCGGCGACGCTGAAGATCGCCGTCGCGGCGCCGATCCCCGTGCCGAGGGTGGCGCCGCAGAGCAGCGCGAACGCCGGAGCGCGGCGCAGCGTCCGCGCCGCCCGGCCGAGGTCTTCGAGAAAGCCGCTCACGATGCCGTCTCCTCGAGTGGGCAAGAGTGCGGGGCGCGCGGGGAAATGGGCGATGGCGAGAAGGGTCTGGCGCCAGAACCACCAGCGCGACCGATGAGTCTGGAACCCTTCGACGAGGTCGCCGACTACCGCCTCGCGCACCCGCCGGTGGATCAGCGTTTCGGCGACCCGTAGCGCGAGCCGGGGAGGGGACGAGATCACGAGGGCTCGAGCCCCACGTCGAGGCCGCGTGCCATGCGCCGGATCGCGCCCAGCGCGGCGCGCAGCTCCTTCTGGCCGGCGTTGGTCACGCGGTACAACTGCTTGCGCCGCCCGCCGCGCTCGGGCGTGGGCGGGCCGGTGCGCACCGAGAGAAAACCCTTCTGCTCCAGCCGTTCCAGGGTCTTGTAAACGGAAGCGAGCGATGGATCGCGGCCGGTGTGGCGCACCAGCTCGGCGTGGATGGGGATGCCGTACGCCGCGTCCCCGGCCCGCAGCACGGCCATCAGGATGAGCTGCTCGAATTCGCCCAGCACCGCGTTCGCCTCGATTTGTTCGACTAAGGCGAATATATTATGGGGCGCGCACCCGGTCCAGGACGAAGCGGACCGCCTGTACCACGAGATCGGGCTCCTGGTCCTGAATGGCGTGGCCGCTCTTCGTCGTCACGACGTGGATCGCGTTGGTGGAGCGTCGGAACCACTCGTCGTGCATCTCGCGCCACGCCGCGTGCGCGCGGGCGGTGCCGTTCACCCAGCGGGCTTTGGGGTCGACGCGCATGCTGGTCAGGACCGCGAGCGGCATATCGGGAAGGGGGACCATTCCCTCGACTTCGCCCGACGCCTGAATGCGCATCGTCTCGCGTATCTCCGCCGCATCCCCTCTGGGTTTCAGCGTCTTGAGCACCGAATCGAAGTAGGTCCGGAACGCGGCGGGGTAGGTGCTGTCGATCGCACCCCAGCGCCGCACCTGTTGCTCGTGCGAGGCGTCGACCAGCACCATGCCGGCGACCTCATTCGGATAAAGAGAGGCGTAGAGCCGGACCAGAATGCCGCCGTACGAGCGGCCGACGAGGATATACGGGGGCTTGAGGTCGAGGTGGCTGAGCAACGTGTGCAGCTCGGTGGCGCAGGTGCGCGCGCTGTGGTCGCCGGGGCCGAGCTGCGACCGACCGTTCCCCGAGCGGGAGTAGACCACCACACCGGACATCTGGGCGACGGCGGGCCAGACTTTTTTCCAGTCATCGAGACCATCATCGCCCAATCCCGCTTCGAACACGATCGTCGGCGTGCCGGTCCCAGAGCGCAGCACGTCGAGCTTGTGGGTGCCGATATCGACGAGCTGCGGTGCCTGGCCCGACAGCACCGCCGCAACAGCGGTGGCGGGGAGGAATGCGGCAAGCCGTTTGAGCGACATCGCGGTCTCCTGACGCAGGCGGTTCGACTCCTGCTTAACCCCGAGCCGCACGCTTGTTCGCGGCCCGGGAGACCGCGTTTGGTCAGGGGTCGTAGCGGTCGTGGTGGCGCACCCAGTCCTGCGTCGCTTCGGGATCCTCGTCGCGTCCCTTGGGCACGAGGTCGAGGATCTGGTAGGTCCCGTTGAACATGTCGATTCCGCGGGCGTACGTGGAGTAGGTCCTAAAGATCGCGCCGCTCGCGTCCTTGGTGAACACGCTCAGCCCCTCTCGATCGGGCCCCCCGGGGACCAGCGTCCCGAAGTTGTAGATGGGCTTCCTGGCGTCATCGGGCGTGAACGACGCGCGGTAGTCGTAATTGAACGAATTGTCGCCCGACGAGAGCCATTTGAATTTCCACCCCATGCGCTGCTGGAACGCGGCGAGCTTCGAGCGCGGCGCGCGCGAGATGACGACGAACGAGACGTCGCGCTGGCGCAGATGGGGCACCATGCCATCGTAGTGATCGGCCCAGAAGGAGCAGTGCGGGCAACCGACGTCGTCGGCGGGGTTGAACATGAAGTGGTAGACGACGAGCTGGCTCTTGCCGGCGAACAGGTCGCTCAGGGATTCGGGGCCGCTCGGGCCATCGAACCGGTAGTCCTTCTCGACCTTCTCCCAGGGCAGGGCGCGGCGCTCGCGGCTCAGCTCGTCGCGCAGCTTCGTGAACTCCTTCTCTTTCATCAGGAACGCCGCGCGGGCGATCTGCCATTGGTCAGGGGAAACGACGGGATGCGACATAGCAACCCTCGGCGGTAGTGGGGAGAACACTGGCCTAGCGGGAGAGCCACCAAACGATCGGGGCCGGCAGGAACGCCACGAGATCGATGATCCCGCTCCACGGGCCGTGATTCGCGCGGCGGAAGTCCCCATCGCCCAGCTCGTGGGCGAACCCGACCGAGAAGACCGCGACGAAAATCGCCGCCGGCGGCGCCCCGAGCACCGCGAGCACCGCCGTCAGTCCGACCCCGACGAGGAGGTGCTCGACGAGGCCGATGGGCGTGATCCAGCTGGGGAGCATACCGAAAAATGGAGGTGCGTACGTCGTCTCGTAACCGTGGCCTGAAGGCCTGGCTCGGCGAGAGCGCTGCGTCCTTAAGGACGCCCGTCCGGGCCTCTTACGACTTGCGTGTCGCCGTAAACCGCCGCGGTTCCCCCTGCGATGCATGGTCGGCGGCCACCCAGTGCTCTGTGCCGACGAGCGAGTCTCCATGCACGGCCACGTCATAGTTCATAACAACCTTGGTGTGGGTCTCGCTGTCCATCTCCCGCCGCACGATCTCGCTCGGTGTGAGCGCCTCGAAATGGGCGCCGCCGCTCGTGAGGGCGCCGCCAAGCGGACGCGCCGGACCGTCTGCGGCCCCGGCGGCGTTGAGGTTCTGCCAGGTGCCGTGAATCGAGTCGCCGGCGACCTGCAGCTCGATGCGGGCGTGTCCCTTCACCGTCGAAACGGACCCATTAACGATGCGCGTCTGGGCGTCGAATTCGGTGAACCACATCCCGGCGACGGTGGCCTGGGCGGAGAGAGGAAGGGCGACGCTGCTGGCGAACACGATGACGAGACCGAACGGCCGGCGCATGATGGCTCCATGGGTGGAGGACGGATGTCGACATGATGCGCAGGCTGCGGGATCGGTCGCAGCCCCGTAGTTTCGTGGCTTCCACGGAGGCTCCATGCGCGTCCGCGCCGCCCTTCTGCTCGCCGTCCTCGTCCCCTGCACGCTGCCCCTCGCCGCGCAGCGCGCGATCGCCGACACCGACCTGTACGCCTTCCATTGGGTCGCTGGGCCACAGGTGTCGCCAGACGGCAAACAGGTCGCCTACGTCCTCGTCACAGTGAACGCGAAGCGGGACGGCTACGAGACGCGCATCTGGGCCGTGGCCACCGACGGCAAGAGTCCCCGCGCCGCCTCACGGCGGGCCCGCACGACGCCGCCCCGCGCTGGTCTCCCGACTCGAAGACGCTGGCGTTCCTCCGTCCGGTGGGGGACGCAGGGTCCCAGCTCTACCTCCTGACGCTCGA
>DATFSB010000155.1:0-4283 GCA_035262825.1 Gemmatimonadales bacterium
CCTTCCATCTTGATGCGGGCCTTGCCGTCGGCGAGCATCGCGGCGCTGATCCACGGCACGTGCGACAGCCCGGGACCGTCCATCCACAGTTTCTCCGCCTGTCGGCCGTCGCTGAAGAGATGGGTCGAGAGCACACCACGCTTCGGGTCGTCGGTGGGCCCGAGGATCGCCACGCCGGCGCCGTCGCCGAAGATCACCGCCGTATCACGCCCCTCCGTCGACGGGTCGAGCCCCGGCGACTGGATCTCGGCGCCCACCAGCAGCACCCGCTTGTACTGGCGGCAGCGCACCCAGGCATCGGCTACCGACAGACCGTAGAGAAAGCCGGTGCACTGGTCGCGCACGTCGAGCGCCGGGATGTCGGTGACGCCGAGCATGCGCTGCAGGAAGACGCCGTTACCGGGGAAGAAATGGTCGGGACTCGCCGTCGCGAAAATGATGCAATCGAGGTCGCTCGCCTGCATGCCCGCCTGGGCGAGCGCCCGCTGGGTCGCCTCGGCGGCGAGTGAGGAGCAGGTGGTGCCGGGCTCCACCCAGTGCCGCTGCTTGATGCCGGTGCGCTGCGTGATCCATTCGTCCGACGTGTCCATGAGTTTGGACAGATCGTCATTCGTGACGACGCGCGGGGGAACATAGAATCCGGTGGCGATGAATTCAGTGCGTGGCATGGCCCCTCAGTTTACAGACAACAGTTCTCCCCGGTGCGTCTGTGCGTCTAAACGCCAGCATTCCCCTGTCACCTAGATTTTCCCTGAATTTGACTGAAGATTTGCCGCTTACCACACCCCCGCAAGGGAGCCCATGGAGCTGACCGTTACGCGCGCGCAGTGCGACGCGGTGCGCGCTGCCAAACACCTTCCCGACGTACTGAAGCGTGTACTCGACGCCGCCAGGCCGGCTGGTGACGGGTTCGTACTGCGACTCACCTATGAGGAGGCCACCGCGTTGCAGGAGCTGGCCGCCTGGAATGTGCATAACGACGACGCGGGCGCCGTGACTCCGGAGTCCCGCGTCTTCGATGACCTCGTCAAAGCCATCATCACTCACCCGGACTACTGACCCATGCGCGTGTCTCGCTTCGCCGCACTGACGCTGCTGTCGATCGCCGTCGTTCACCCCCTCGCCGCGCAAAAGCGCGCTATCACCTTCGACGACTACATCTCGCTTCCCGTCGTTTCGGACCCGGGGCTCTCTCCGGACGGGAAGTGGGTCGTCTACACGGTGACGACGCCGTCGCTGAAAGAGAACCGGGGCGTGGCGCGGCTCTGGCTCGCCGACCTCGCGACCCGGCAGACGCGCCAGATCACGCAGGGACCGGGCTCGGACCGGAGCCCCCGCTGGTCGCCCGACGGCAAGACGATTGCCTTCATCTCGAGCCGCCAGGGCGGTCCGCAGATCTGGGCGCTCTCCACCACGGGCGGTGAGGCGCGCAAGATCACCAACATCGACGACGGCGTGGGGGAGATCTACTGGAAGCCCGACGGGAAAGGCCTGCTCGCCGTCGTCGACGTGAAGTGGCCGGCCGAGCAGGAGATCGACAAGCGCAACGGCGACTACGCGACCGACGCCCGCATCTGGACGGAGCTGTTCTGGCGCCACTGGGACGATTTCCGCGCCGGGCACCGCCAGCATGTGTTCAGCGTCGACCTGGCCACCGGCAAAGCGACGGACCTGACGCCGCTGGACCACGACGTGCCGACGATCGCGACGTCGGGCGACGGCGACGTGGCGATGTCCCCCGACGGTAAAGAGATCGCGGTCGCGATGCACGGGGACACGGTCGTCGCCACCAACACCAACGTCGACATCTACGTCATGGGGCCCGACGGCTCCGGGATGCGCAACGCCACCGCCGCGCTGCCCGGGGCGGAGAACACACCGCGCTATTCCCCCGACGGAAGGTGGCTCTCCTATCTCTCGATGCCGCGCGCCGGCTTCGAGGCCGACCGCCAGCGCCTCATGCTTCAGGCCCGGGGGGGCGGCGGCGCCGCGGTCGATGCGACCGCGGGGTGGACGCTGTCCGTCGGCTCGTTCATCTGGTGCGCCGACTCGAAGTGCGTATATGCAGTGGTGGAGGACCACGGGCGTCAGAACGTCTACCGGATCGACATCCCGTCCTACCGCCGCTCGCTCGCCGCATCGGGGGGCGTGAACTCCAACCCCAACGCCTCGGCCGACGGCAAGACGTTCGTCTATCTGCACCAGACCGATACGCACCCCGCCGAGGTGTGGGTGAACAACGCGGCGCTGACCCATCACAGCGATGCGGGGATTGCGGGGCTCGATCTCCCGCCGCTCGAGGGGTTCGGCTTCATCGGCGCGCAGGGCGACTCGGTATTCGGCTGGCTGCAGAAGCCACCGGCGTTCGATCCGTCGAAGAAATACCCGCTCGTCTACCTGCTGCACGGCGGCCCGCAGACGCAGTGGATGGATCTGTGGCACGCGCGCTGGAACTACCAGCTGTTCGCGAGCCGCGGCTACGTCGTCGCCGTGGTCAACCGGCACGGGTCGACGGGATACGGCCAGGCGTTCACCGACGCCGTGTCCCAGCACTGGGCCGACTATCCCTACGAAGACATCATGAAGGGTCTCGATGCCGTGACGAAGATGCCGTTCGTCGATTCGACGCGCATGTGCGCCGCGGGGGCGAGTTACGGCGGCTTCATGGTCTATTGGATCGAGGGCCATACCAACCGCTTCAAGTGCCTCATCGCTCACGACGGAGTCTTCAATACCGTGAGCATGGGCGGCTCCACTGAAGAGCTGTGGTTCCCGGAGTGGGAGTTCGGCGGCACGCCCTACCAGGCGCGCGACGGGTACGAGAAATGGTCGCCCATCAACTTCGTGAAAGACTGGAAGACGCCGATCCTCGTCGTGCACTCACAGCTCGACTACCGCGTCGATCTCTCCGAGGGCTATCAGGCGTTCACCGCCGCGCGGGAGATGGGTGTGCCGGCGAAGTTCCTCTACTTCCCCGACGAAGGGCACTGGGTCCTGAAGCCGCGCAACCGGCGGATCTGGTGGGGCGTTGTGCTCGACTGGCTGGATCAGTACCTGAAGGCGCCGGTGGTGGGATCCCGATAAGAGGCGTGAGCTGTAAGCGGTGAACGGTGAGCGGTGAGCGGTCGTGAGAGTGGGCCCCGCTCACCGCTTACCACTTCACCGCTCACGCATTTGTTCAGTGTCTCTCCCAGACGTTATTGCTCCGTCTCACGTCCGGAAAGTTCTTCGCCGCGTCGACTTCGACTCTCATCAGCTCCCGGGTCGTCGCCCGGTCGTAGACGTAGTGGTTGCCGAGGTACCAGACCTCGACCGGGAGTCGCACGGTTTCCTTCGAGCTGTCGCCGTATGTGAGCGTCACATCCACCGGCATCGGCAGCTGACCCGGGCTCGAGAGCCAGATACGGGCGAAGCGCGCGCCCGACGAGTCGGTGGCGCTGGTGACCGAGTCCACCGCCTGATCCACGACGTCGTTGCGGTAGAACCAGCCGCGCCAGAACCACGACAGGTCATCACCCAATCCGTCTTCCATGGTGCGGAAGAAGTCGGCCGGCGTGGGATGCTTGAACGCCCAGCGCCGGATGTATTCCCGGAACGCGGCATCGAAGCGCGTCGTATCGCCGGCCAGCTGCTGGCGCAGGATGTACAGGCCCACCGCCGGCTTGTCATACCCGGCGGCTCCGAGCAGCTGCGCGGCAATGCGGTCGGCGGGGAGCATCGGCGGGAGGTCCCGTCCCGTCGCCATGAACCGGCCGTAATTCTCGATCCCGCCGCTGCCTTCCCCGGACGTGTCCCGATAGAACGACCGCACCGAATAGATATTGATGAACGTATTGAATCCCTCGTCCTGCCACGCATACAGCCGCTCGTTCGATCCCACCATCATCGGGAACCACTGGTGGCCGAGCTCGTGGGTGGTGACGCCGTACAGGCCGCGCCCGCCCGAGCGGTCGCCGCAGAAGACGATCATCGGGTACTCCATCCCGCCGACCGGTCCCGCGACGTTGATCGCCGTCGGGTAGGGGTAGTGGAACCACTTTTCCGAGTAGTGCTTGATCGTATGGCGGACGTAGGCGGTGGAGTTCGCCCAGTCGGCATTCGCCTCCGGCGGATAGAACGACTGCATCAGGATTCCGTCCCAACCGCTCGCGTCCCACACGAAGTTGGGGGCCGCGGCCCAGGCGACGTCGCGCACATTCTTGGCGCTGAAGTGCCAAGTGAGAGTGGGCGCCGTTCCAGCGGGCCGTGTCTCCGGCTTGCCCGCTTCGTCGCGCGCCACGATC
>DATFSB010000156.1:0-7720 GCA_035262825.1 Gemmatimonadales bacterium
CTCGGTGACGACTGGCCGATCACCTACGACGACGTCAAGCCGTACTACGATAGGATCGACCGGCTGATCGGGCTGTTCGGGTCGAACGAAAACCTCCCCAACGAGCCGAACGGGATTTTCCAGCCGCCGCCCAGGCCCCGCTGCTACGAGCTGGTGGTGAAACAGGCGGCCGACCGGCTCAACGTCACCTGCATCCCCTCACGATTGTCGATCATCACCCGGCCGCTCAACGGCCGCTCCGCCTGTCACTACTGCGGGCAGTGTGGCCGCGGCTGCCGCAGCAACTCGAATTTCTCCTCGCCGGCCGTGCTACTGCGGCCCGCG
Source organism: Gemmatimonadales bacterium (assembly GCA_035262825.1). Classification (GTDB taxonomy): domain Bacteria; phylum Gemmatimonadota; class Gemmatimonadetes; order Gemmatimonadales; family GWC2-71-9; genus DASTHG01. The sequence goes on from DATFSB010000156.1 coordinate 325, forward strand.
CTGGCGACCGGCAAGCTCACGATCGTGCCCAACGCGATGGCGCGCGTGGTGACGCTCAACGATCGCGGCCTCGCGAGCGGCGTGTCGTATATCGACAAGACGACGGGGCAGGATCAGCACGTCGCCGCCCGGGTGGTGGTGCTGGCGGCGAGCGCCCTCGAGTCGGCGCGGCTGCTGCTCAACTCCAGCTCGTCCAAGTTCCCGCAGGGGCTCGCCAATTCGAGCGGCACCGTCGGCAAGTACATCACCGATACGACGGGCACCGACATGGCGGGGTTCATCCCCAAGCTCACCGACGGCCTGCCGCACAACGAGGACGGCGTCGGCGGCATGCACCTCTACATGCCGTGGTGGGCCGATAACAAGAAGCTCGATTTCCCCCGCGGCTACCACATCGAGGTCTGGGGCGGACGCGATATGCCGTCCTACGGCTTCATGGGCGGCATCCAGAACTACCCCAAGGGCGGCGGCTACGGCGCCGGCCTCAAGGACCTGTATCGTCACTACTACGGCGCGGTGGTGGGGTTCTCGGGCCGCGGCGAGATGATTCCCAACGACGACAGCTACTGCGAGATCGATCCCGACGTCGTCGATCGCTGGGGCATTCCGGTGCTGCGGTTCCACTGGAAGTGGTCCGATCACGAGGTGAAGCAGGTCAAGCACATGCAGGACACGTTCGAAGCGCTGATTCACGAGATGGGCGGCACGCTGATGTGGAAGAAGCCGGGGCCCGATCAGGACTACGGCATTGCCCCGGGCGGCCGCATCATCCACGAACTGGGCGCGGCGCGCATGGGGGCGGACGCCCGCACGTCGGTGGTGAACCCGAACTGCCAGGCGTGGGACGTGAAGAACCTGTTCATCGCCGACGGCGGCCCGTTCGTGTCCCAGGCCGACAAGAATCCCACGTGGACGATTCTCGCCCTGTCGATGCGGACCAGCGACTATATCGCGGATCAGATGAAAAAGGGGGCGTTGTGAGACAATTGCCGATTGCGGATTGCGGAGTGCGAAATGACGGCGGCGAGCCGCAGGGAGCGACCCCGATTGTGGATGAACAATCCGCAATCCGAAATCCGCAATCCGCAATGACTCGCCGGGAAGCCGTCGCCCTCTTGTCGGCCGTTCCCTTCATCGGGAGCCTCGCGCTGCCGCCCGCCGCCGCGGCGCAGGGGTCCAAGTTCGTGCGCGAGCTGCTCGCCGACCCGGCGCAGACCTACACGCCGCAATTCTTCACGCCGCACGAGTGGCAGACGGTGCGGGCACTGGTGGATCTCGTGATCCCCAAGGACGCGCGCTCGGGCGCGGCGACCGACGCCGGCGTCCCCGAATTCATGGATTTCATCCTCGTCGCCTATCCGGACAACCAGCTGTGGATGCGCGGCGGCCTCGCATGGCTCGACACCGAGTGCCACGACCGGTTCGGGACCGACTTTCTGGGCGCCAGCGCGACGCAGCGCAGCGCAGTGCTCGACGATATCGCGTGGCCCGACAAGGCCCCCCAGGGCCTGCACCACGGCGTCGAGTTCTTCAATCACTTCCGCGATTTCACGGCGTCGGGATTCTGGTCCAGCCAGATGGGCGTCGCCGATCTGCAATACAAGGGCAACGTCTTCAACCCCAATTGGCAGGGGTGCCCGCCGGAGCAGCTCGCGAAGCTTGGCGTGAAGTATTCGGACTAACATCGGCTGACCCCGGGGCGGCGCCCCGGGGTTTCTAACCTCGGTCATGGGAGAAACACGGGTGAGTCAGAAACGGCTTGGGGTCGGGTTTATCGGCAGCGGGTTCAACGCCCGCTTTCACATGCAAGCCTTCCAGGCGATCCGCGACGCGGACGTACTCGGGGTGTGGAGCCCGAACCGGGCGCACGCCGAAGCCGCCGCCACGCTCTGCCGGGAGCTCGACATCGGAGCGGCGAAGCCGTTCGCGTCGATCACCGACCTCGTCGCCGACCCCGCGATCGACGCCGTCTGGCTGACCGGGCCGAATTACGCGCGCATCGAGAACGTCGAGGCGCTGGTCGACGCGCTGCAGCGCGGCCGCGGCCAGCTGACCGGCATCGCCTGCGAGAAGCCGCTCGCCCGCAACGTTGCCGAGGCCACCCGCGTCCTCTCGCTGGTGAAGAGCGTCGAGCTGAAGCACGGCTACCTCGAGAACCAGTGCTTCTCGCCGCACGTGGAATACGGGCGCCACATTCTGTGGACGCGGGGCGCCTCGCTCACGGGCCGCCCCTACCTGTCCCGCGCCGCCGAAGAGCACTCCGGCCCGCACATGCCGTGGTTCTGGCGCGGCGACCTGCAAGGCGGCGGCGTGTTGAACGACATGATGTGCCACTCGGCGCTCGTCGTGCGCTACCTGTTGACGCAGCCGGGGGCGCCGCTGTCGTCGGTCGAGCCGGTGCGGATCACCGGGCACATCGCGAGCCTCAAGTGGACCCGGCCCGACTACGTCAAGAAGCTCACGAAAATGATGGGCAAGGACGTGGATTACGCCGCGCATCCGTCGGAGGACTTCGCGAGCGTGATGATCGAATTCGAAACCGCCGACGGCCACAAGGTGCTGGGCGAAGCGACGACGTCGTGGAGCTTCGTCGGCGCCGGCTTGCGGCTGTCCGCCGAGCTGCTCGGTCCCGAATACTCGATGTCGTGGAATACGCTCGACAGCGGCCTCAAGCTGTTCTTCAGCCGTGAAGTGCGCGGCAAATCCGGCGAAGACCTGGTTGAGAAACAGAACGCCGAGGTCGGCCTGATGCCGGTAGTGCCGAGTGAGGCGGCGGCATACGGCTACGAGGCCGAAGACCGCCACTTCGTCCGCGCTTTCCTCGGCAAGGAAAAACCGCGCCTCACCTTCGACGACGGCCTCGAGGTAGTCAAGATGCTGATGACCGCGTACCAGAGCGCCGAACAGGGGAAGACGCTGTCATTCCCGCCGCCCGGGCTCGAGGGGTTCGTGCCGGCCGTCGCCAACGGAACGTGGAAGCCGTAGAGCGCTGAAGGCGGTACGAGACTTGCGATCGGGCCGATCAATGGGAATCCGACCGTCATGACGCTCGACACCACACAGGCCTACCGTCTGCTTGGCCTCGCCCCGGGCGCGACCGCGGACGAGGTCAAGACAGCCTACCGCGATCTGGCCCAGGTGTGGCATCCCGACCGCTTTCCCGACAATAATCGGCTGCGGGAAAAAGCGGAGCAGAACCTGCAACGCATCAACGAAGCCTACGCCCTGCTGCGGGACCTTGCGGCCGCCGCGCCGGCCGCCGTCGCCCCGCCCGTCGTCACCCCCCACGACGGCCTGCGGCGGGCGCAACGCGCGCCTAACCTGAAACACTCGTTCTTCACCAGCAGTGCCAATGCCGTACGCCATTCGTTGAAGGTGCTGTGGCCCAGCGCCACCTACCTCCGCAGGCGACGGCGGCGCGGGCTCCCGCCGGCCTGGATCATCGTCGGCGTGCTGACGCTGCTGTTCGCCGTGTTCGGGTTCGCGGCGCTCGTCTACGAAGGGGTGCTGGACTTCTAGCGCATCAGAATCGCGAGCACGATCTCCACCACGATCAGCACCACAATCACCACCTCCAGTACCTCGTTGCGCACCGCCATCGACTCGGCATTGAGCATTTCGTAGGTCTGGTAGATGATGCCGAGCTTGTGGTCGATCCCCGCTCGCCACGCCCGCTCGCGGAACAGCTCCAGCGCAGCCCCGTAGACACGGGCGAGGAAGATGTCGTCGGTGACCTTGAGGGCGTTTTGCGTCCGTTCGACGATCTCCGTTGAATCCGCCAGCAGCGTCTGCAGTCCGGTGAGCAAGCCCGCGTAGCGCCGGCCCAGCAGCGCGCCCGGCCCTTTGCGCGCGGCCTCGATGCGGTCGTACATGCGCGGCAGCTCGGCATCGAGCAGCGCGTCGTAGTACCGCAGCTCGAGCAGCTGGGCGTTGGCGAACTCGAGAATCAGCTGCACGTCGCTCTCATCCTCCACCGGGTCGAGCACGAGCGCGGTGTTCCAGGTGATGATCGAGAGGTCGTCGGGATAGTACGAAAACCAGTGCGGCAACAGCTCCTTGCGGGCCTGTTCCGAGATCGGCCGGTCCTCGTTGAGCAGCAGCGGCGCGAAGTCGAGCTCGCGCAGCGCGCTCGCGGGCAGCGCCTGCCCCTCCCCGTCCTCGATGCGGGTGAAGCGGTAGACGACGTAGTCTTCACTGACCGGCGCGAACTGCGGCCGCACGATGGCGGGAGCGATGCGGTCGGTGAGCTCCTGGATCGTGCGGTCGAACCCCTGGCGCGCGGCGCGCGGCAGATCGGCGGAGTCGCCGAACGGTGCCACGGCCGACCAGGCCAGCGCACCCGGGATGTCGCAGCGCATGCGCAGCGATATCACCCCGAAGTCGAAGATGCGCGCCGAGACCTGGGCGTCGTGGTGCCGACCCGCCGCGTCGAACGGCTCGGTGCCGAGGGTGACGGTGATGGGCGGGTTCTTGATGCGGATCGCCTGTGCCTCGACGCGGCGCCGCTGCTCCAGGTTGAGGCGCAGCGTCTCGCGATCCTCCGGCGACGCGGCAAGAAAGTCGAGAGCGCGCTCGAGGTGGATCTCGTAGCCGACGTCATAGAGACGGTACAGCACCACCGCTCCGACGACGCGGGGTTCGAAAGCGGTTATCTTCTCCACATGCCGTTCCACCGCTGTGCGATCCACAAGGACGACGGCAGCACGCTCGCGTCCGCCGTCGACATCAACGTCGTCGAAGTGCAGCGCGGCGACGGGTCCGACTGGCACGGAACGATGACCGTCACCCACCTCGCGGGTCTCGAGGCAGGCCGGCGCTACCGCATCGTGCTCGACGACGGCCGTAGCGGCGAATTCATGGTGCGCCGCAACACCTTCGCCGGCGGCACCGACCGCGCCGTCGCCATCCAGGGAATGGGCTCGCTCCGCTGAGGTACGGCGGCTCGAAGCCGCCGCTCGGCGCCTGCGGCGACGCGTCTTCAAAGACGCAATGCCGAACGCCATTCATGGCGTGTCGCGCTAGCGTCGAGCGCGGCCTTCAGGCCGCGCGCTAACCGCCTCCCAAATTATCATGCAGGTACTTCACCAGCCGCTGCCATGCGTCCGCCGCCGGCGCGGTATTCGTGGCGGCATCCCGCTCCACCCACAGCCAGAAGCCGTGCTGCACCGGGTCGTAGACGTGGATGTCGTTCTTGACCCCGATTGAATCGAGCACCGTGCGGAACCGCGCCACCATCGCCGGCGTGATGCCCTGATCCTGCCCGGCGAACGTGCCGTAGATCGGATGGTGGATCCGGGCCAGCTGCGCCGGATCGTTCACCAGCATCCCGTAGAAAATAGCGGTTGCCTGATGCTCGGCGCCGCCGAGCGCGTAACTCAAGGCGATGCCGCCACCGAAGCACCACCCCATCACTCCCACCTTGCCGCTGACGTCGGGACGGGCGCGCAGAAACTTCTGCGCCTGGTCGAGATTGGCCACGACCCGGTCGAGGTGCGCGCGGGCGTCGTTCACCAGAGCCATATTCTCCTGCTGATTGCTCCCGGTCTTTCCCTGATAGAGATCCGCTACCAGCGTCACGTACCCGTGACCGGCGAACATGTCCGCCACCTGGCGGTCACGATCGTTCACCCCATCCCATTCGTGAATCATGATCAGCGCCGGGAAGGGGCCCTTCCCCGCGGGCACCGCGAGATAGCCGCGCGTCGCCGAGTCGCCTGGGACGTACATCACGGTCTTACCGGCAGGAGCCGGCGCCTTCCCGATGATGGCATCGGGGATCGATGATTGCTGCGCCAGCGCCGCCCCGGGGATCAAGAGCGCCGCAACGAGAGCGAAGCGTTTCACGAAATTCCTCGCTTTCTAGACGTTGAATCGGATGTGCAGGATGTCGCCATCCGCCACCACGTAATCCTTGCCTTCAATTTGCAGCTTGCCGGAGTCCTTGACCGCCTGCTCCGTCCCGTACTGCGTGAAGACCGCGTAGGGAATCACCTCGGCCCGAATGAACCCCCGCTCGAGATCTGAGTGGATCCTTCCGGCCGCCGCTCGCGCGTGGGCGCCGCGTCGGATCGGCCACGCCCGCACCTCGTCCGGACCCACCGTAAAGAACGAGATCAAATCGAGCAGCTCGTAGGAGGTCCTGATGAACCGGGTGAGCGCCGACTCTTTGAGCCCCAAGTCCTCGAGGAATGCGGGGCGATCGGCCGCGTCCATCGCTGCGATCTCCGCTTCAACGCTGGCCGAGAGGACGAGCCCAGCGGCGTGCAGCTGCTTCAAACGGGCCGCCAAGGCCTCGGGCAGCGGCTGCGCCGCTTCCGCCTCGCTGCGATTCAGCGCCACCATCAGCGGCCGGTCGGTGAGCAACCCGTACCCCTTGAGATAGTCGCGGTTCAACGCCGCGGGAGGCAGCGTGCGCAGGGGAAGCTCGCGTTCGAGCGTCTCCTTCATCAGCTGGAATGCCGCCAGCTCCAGAGGGTCGGGCTTGTCCTTCTTGGCGCGGTCGAGTCGCTTCTCGACAATGTCGAGATCGGCCAGCACACACTCCATGTGGAACGCCTCGACGTCCGCCGACGGATTGGCATCGCCCTCGATCGCCGGGTTGGGGAACGCCCGCAGCACGAGGCAGAGCACTTCCTGGTCACGGATCTGCTGCAGCGCTTTGCGCGAGAGCCCCTTGTGGTCGGCCCCGTGCTCCCCGGGAACGTCACAGAACACGACTTCGGCGTAGGTCGTCTTCTTGGGAGAGAAAATCCTGCTCAGCGCGTCGATGCGCTCGTCGGGGACCTTGACGGTGCCGAGCCGCAGCTCGCCGCCGTAGCCCGTCGGGACCGCGAGACCCGTCATGGTGTTGAAGACGGTCGTCTTCCCCGATCCCGCGAAGCCCACGAGTCCGACCTTCATGGAGCGCGCCCGACGCGGCGCTCGAGCGCCGCGAAACGCGGGTCAGCGCGGAAGGAAGTCAACATCGGGTCCCATGGTAACGCGATCAGCCAGTGCGTGCGCTGGTCGCGGGCGCGCTCGAGCCACGCAAACGCGCTGTCGGCGTCTCCCAGCGCGGCGTATCCCTTGGCAATCACATATGGATTGAAGTAGCCCGCGTGGAGCCCGCCCGCACGGTGGGGGCGTGCCGTCGGGACACTGAGCGACGAGCGGGCGCGCAGCCAGAACCGCGCACAGCACCGGGAGGATCGGGAGTCGTTCCATGCTACGCGACTGATCCGATCAGCTGGGTGAATTTGTCGAGATCGATGTTCCCCCCGGACACAACGGCGACGATCGGTCCCGGGCCTGCCTTCCCCGTCAGGGCAGCGGCGAGCGCCAGGGCGCCCGCCCCCTCCGCGATCACCCGCACCCTCTCCGCCATGAGGCGCATCGCCCGCTTGGTCTCCTCGAGTGT
>DATFSB010000157.1:0-8376 GCA_035262825.1 Gemmatimonadales bacterium
GGGAGAACAGGGTTGGGTGAATAGGACTGCCCGTTCACTCGCAGCACCTGTTCACCCCTGTGCGTCTGTGCGTCTAGAAGTGCTCTTCCTCGTCCTTCTTGCCAGCAGTACACTGTAACCCAGAAGGATCACAGCTGTGACGATGTACGCCGCGATCATGTAGCCGCCGTTCCCCGCCACACCCTCAGGCATCGCCTGTCTCCCCCAGCGCGTAGCGCTGCATCACGAATCCGACGTACAGCAGGGTGAACACCCCGAACGAGAGCAGCAGCGTCACGAGCATCGGCGCCGGGAGGGAGGGCGCCGACGGCTTGAGCACGATCGGGAGCGGATGGAGCGTCCGGAACAGGTACACGCTGAGATGAATGAAGGGCAGCAGGATCAGCCCGCAGATCCCGACGACCGCCGCATAGTTGGCGCGCAGCCTGGGATCGGTGACCGCACCGCGCAGCACCTGGTAGCCGATGAACAGGAAGAAGAGCATCAGCGTCAGCGTGAGCCGCGCATCCCACGTCCACCACGTCCCCCAGATCGGCCGCGCCCACAGCGGTCCCGTCGTCAGCATCACGCAGCAGAACGTCGTGCCTACCTCCGCCGAGGCGGCGGCGAAGCGGTCGAGCCGCGCGTCCTTCATGATGAGAAACAGAATGCTGGCGAGTCCCACGAGGCCCATCGACAGCATCGCCGACCAGGCGGCGGGAACGTGCAGGTAGAAGATCTTCTGGGCGGGGCCCTGGTGCAGCTCCACCGGAGTGAAGCGCAGCGCGCGCACGTAGATGCCGGCGAGCAGCACCAGCGCAGCGAGGGTGATCCAGCGACCGCGTTGGGCCAGGGTCATTCGGTCACCGTTGCGGGAAACAAGAGCGTCGTGAGCGAGACGAACGCGAGGTCGTATCCGGCGAGCAACCTAAGCCACCCTCCACTCTCGCTCAAGGGACGCCCCGCGAAGAGCTTCACCGTGATCGCCACCGCCGCGATCAGGGGCGGCAGGAGAAACGGCAACAGCAGCACCGGCAGCATCAGCTCCGCGAACCGGGTGCGCACCACCATGGCGCTGAACAGCGTCCCCACGGCGATGAAGCCGACCGTCGCGAGCGCGCAGACCAGCAGGAATGGCAGCCACACGCGCCACACGGGAACGTTGAAGAACAGAATGAAGAGCAACACACCCACGATTTGCACCAGCGCCACGAAGACGAGGTTCGCGCCGAACTTCCCCCAGAACAGGCTGGTGCGGCTGATCGGTGCGAGCAGCAGTCCGTCCAGGGCCTGATTCTCGAGCTCCGCCTGAAACGCGCGGTTCAACCCCAGCATCGCGGCGAAGCTGAACGTCACCCATAGGATGCTCGGCGCCAGATCGATGGTTGGAACGGCGGTCGGATCGCGCCCATGCTCGAAAATCACCAGCACCAGCGCCGTGAACACGAACGCCGACGCGAGCGCCGTGCGCGAGCGGAACTCGAGCCGCAGATCCTTGCGGGCGATGAGCCACGCATGCCGCAGGATTTCAGCCACCCGCCACCGCCTCGCGGTACGCCGCGGTGAGGGCCGCCGCGTCGCGCCCGCCGCGCGGTCCGAACGCCACGAACCGGCCGCTCCGCATGAACGCGACGTCGCTCGCCAGCTCCGTTCCCTCTTTCACGTCGTGCGTGACGAGCACTGTGGCGCGCCCGCGCGCCGCCAGCTCGCCGAGCAGGCGCCCCAGCTCTTCCGCGGCCAGCCGGTCGAGACCGGTGAACGGCTCGTCCAGCAGCAGCACCGGGGGATCGTGCATCAGCGCCCGCGCGATCGCGGCGCGCTGCGTCTCGCCGCGCGATAAGGTACGGACCTGCTGGCCGGCGCGCGCCTCGAGCCCCAGCCGCGCGAGCAGCTCGCCCTCACGGCGCTCCAGCTCCCCGGCCGGAACGTCGTAGAGCGTTCCCCAGAATCGCAGATTCTCCCGAACGCTGAGATGACCGTACAGCTGCGATTGATGGCCGATCCACCCGATCGCCCGCCGCCCGCCCTCGACACCGGCGCTGCCGCGCGAAGGACGCACCAGCCCCGCCAGCACACGCAGCAGCGTCGTCTTCCCGGCCCCATTGGGGCCGAAGATCACCAGCGTCTGGCCGCGATCGAGTGTGAAGCTGATGCCGTCGAGCGCCCGAATGGCGCCGAAGGCGTGGGACAGCTCACGCGCCCACAGCATCGATGCGTGCGGCGAGCTCGTTCAGGTCGAAGGGTTTGACGAGGTAGGCGCTGTGCCCGAGATCCAGCACGTGCATCAGCGGTTCCATACTGACATAGGCCGTAGTGACGACGACGGGGATGGTGGCGCGCTTCTGGCGAATGCGCTGCAGCAGCGCGATGCCGTCGGTGTCGGGGAGCCGCAGGTCGAGCACCAGAACTTCGGGATCGAAGCTCTCCAGCTGCTGCATCGCCTCGGCCCCGGTGCGGGCGAAGGCCATGTCGTAGCGCGCGCTGAAGAAGCGCGCGTACGAGGTTTGCAAAGCGGCTTCGTCCTCGATGAAGAGAACCTTACGCTTGGGACCGGCGGCGGCCATGTCCCGCCAATATACGGCGCAGCCCGGTTACACGCGCCCCGCTTCGAGCTCGAACAGGTCGTCCAGCTTGGTGAGCACCAAAAGGAAACGCAGCTCTTCGTTCGCGCCGCGCAGGCAGACAGTCTGCCGCTTTTCCGCCGCCCGGCGCTGAATCAACATCAGCGCCCCCAGTCCGGCGCTATCCACCGCCTCGGTCGCTGTGAGGTCGATCACCAGCCGCCCGCTCCCCTCGGGCAGGGCGTCCAGCAATGCCGCGGCCTCCCGGCGGAACAGCGTTCGGGAATCAAGTCCCAGCGCCTGTGGCGCCGCGAGCGTCTTCTCCCACAGTGGTGGTGACATCGCAGAGATAGGAAGCCACTTTGATGCCACCCGGCGTCACTTGACAAGCGCCGTGTCCGCAAGAAGTTGCAACTCGCCGCTGTGGCGGCCGTCCGCGTCGACCGTGCAGGACGCGTGGCCCGGGGCATGCTGCAAGATGGCAGACTTCACTAATGGGATACCGGACGCCATGACCGACCGTATTGAAACCCTGCTCGACGAACAGCGCAGCTTCCCCCCGCCGGTGGGCTGCCGGGCGCGCGCCTGGGTCAAGGACACCGCGATCTACGAGCGCGCCCGCCAGGATCGCGAAGCCTACTGGGCGGACTGGGCGAAAGAGCTGGAATGGATCAGGCCGTGGGATCGCGTGCTGGAGTGGAAGCCGCCGCATGCGCAGTGGTTCGTGGGCGGGAAGCTCAACGTCTCCGCCAACTGTCTCGACCGTCACGTGAAGGCCGGACGGGGCGATCGCGTCGCGCTGATTTGGGAGGGCGAGCCTGGCGATGTCCGCCGTATCACCTACGCCGAGCTGCTGGCCCAGGTCCAGCGCTGCGCCAATGTGCTCAAGTCGCTCGGCGTGAGGAAGGGCGATCGCGTCGCGATCTACCTCCCGATGGTACCCGAAGTGGCCGTGGCGATGCTCGCCTGCGCGCGCATCGGTGCACCACACACCGTCGTGTTCGGCGGCTTCTCCGCCGAATCGCTGCGCGACCGCATCAACGACGCGGGGGCGAAGGTGCTGGTGACGGCGGACGGCGGGTACCGCCGCGGCAGCATCGTTCCCCTGAAACAGAACGCCGACGAAGCCCTGACCGCGACGCCGAGCATCGAGAAGTCCGTCGTGCTGAAGCGCACCGGGCAGGCGGTGCCGATGCAGGCGGGGCGGGATCTGTGGTGGGACGATCTGATGGCCGAGGCGTCGCCTGACTGCCCCCCCGAGCCGATGGACGCCGAAGATCCCCTGTACATCCTGTACACCTCCGGCACGACCGGAAAGCCCAAAGGCATTCTGCACACGACGGGTGGCTACCTCACCCACGTCTATGCCACCACGAAGTGGGTCTTCGACCTCGGCGACTCGGATGTGTTCTGGTGTACCGCCGACGTGGGATGGGTGACGGGGCATTCGTATGTCGTCTACGGTCCGCTCGCACTCGGTGTGACCGAAGTGATGTATGAGGGCGCTCCCGATTCCCCCGCCAAGGACCGCTTCTGGCAGATCTGCGCCCGCCACGGCGTGACGGTGTTCTACACTGCGCCGACGGCGATCCGCGCCTTCATGAAGTGGGGGACCGACCTTCCGGCGAAGCACGACCTGTCCAAGCTGCGCCTGCTCGGCACTGTCGGCGAGCCGATCAACCCGGAAGCCTGGATCTGGTACCACGCCAACATCGGTCGCGGGCGTTGCCCCATCGTCGACACCTGGTGGCAGACGGAGACCGGAGGAATCATGATCACGCCGCTGCCGGGAGCGGTCACCTGCAAGCCGGGCTCGGCGACGATCCCCTTCCCCGGCATCGACGCCCAGCTGCTCGACGGTGAGGGCAAACCGGTGCAGGTCGGCGGCGGGTATCTCGCGATCACGAGCCCGTGGCCCGGCATGCTGCGCACCATCTGGGGCGACGACGAGCGCTACCGGCAGGTGTACTGGAGCCGCTGGCCGGGGATCTACTTCCCGGGCGACGGCGCCAAACGGGACACCGACGGCTACTACTGGATCCTGGGACGCATCGACGACGTGCTCAACGTCGCCGGCCACCGCATCGGGACGATGGAAGTCGAAAGCGCCCTCGTCGATCATCCTGCCGTGGCGGAAGCGGCGGTCGTGGGACGCGCCCACGACCTCAAGGGTCAGGCGCTGGCGGCGTTCGTGACGCTGAAGGAAGGGAAGGCGTCGAGCGATGCGCTACGCGAGGAGCTGAAGGGACACGTCGCCAAGAAAATCGGCGCGCTGGCGCGGCCCGACGACATCCTCTTCACTGCGGATCTCCCCAAAACGCGCAGCGGCAAGATCATGCGGCGACTATTGAAGGACATCGCGGAAGGCCGCACGCTGGGGGATACGACCACGCTAGCGGATCCGGCCGTCGTGGCGAAGCTGAAGGACCAGTACGAGTCGCAGGAATAGAAGAGAGGCGTGGCCAGTGGTCGGTGTTTTTCACAAGCCACTGGCCACAGGCCACTGACCACCTTTTCTATTTCACCCGGATCCCCTCCGGCACCGCGATCGCCGCAATCACCGTCATCACCACCGCGCTCCCCACACACCAGCGGCAGATCGCGTGCAGCACGAACAGCTCGATGCCGGTCAGATAGAGGGTGAAGAGAAAGCCCGCGGCGGAGAGCAGCGCCAGCCCGGTGGCCGGCCAGCGGCGCGTCAGCTGCGACGGCTGCAGCCCCGCGATCGCGACGGCGAAGATGATCGCGTATCCGGCGACTCCGTAGAACGCCACCGGCACGCCGAACAGCGCGCCGTAGCGGCTGGTCTGCACGAACTCGCAGCTCCCCGAGCCGCATTGCAGCTTCCCGATGATGCCGATCTTGTAGAACCAGAGGTACAGCGCGATGCAGAAACCGACCAGCGCCAGGAGCGCGATCGCCTGGCGGCGACGCACTAGCGACGACCCTTACCCGTCAGGCTGTCGACCAGGTGCTGGAAGGCATCGGAGTTGCCGAACCGGTTGTTATCGAGCTGCCTCCCGTTGACGAAGAACGTGGGAGTCCCCGTCACGCCGCGGGCCACCCCTTCGCGGTGACTCGCTTCGACGCGGCCCGCATACCGCTGGCTGTCCATGCAGGCATTGTACTTGTCGAGGTCGGCGCCGGCGCCGCGCGCCAGATCACGGAACGCCGCGGTCGGGTTGCGGGAGCTCGAGCCCCACGCCGACTGCCGCTGGAACATCATGTCTTCCATTTCCCAGAACTTCCCCTGCTCGCCCGCGCACTGTCCCGCGAGCGCGGAGAGGCGCGACCATGGGAAATTCAACGGGAAATCCCGGAACCGCCACCGCAGCTGCCCGGTGTTGATCAGCTGCTCCCGGATCGTGGGGAACTGGACGTTGGCGAACTCACCGCAATGGGGGCACTGCAGGTCGGCGTATTCGACCACCTCGACCGGCGCCGTCGCGCTGCCCAGCACGTAGCCCTGGAACGCGCTGTCGGCGGAGGTGACGACCACAGGCGCGCCGGCCGAGGTGGCGGACACGTCACCCGACGCGCCCCGCGACCCGACCCACATCAGCACGCCCGCCACCACCGCGACCAGCACGAGCAACAGGTAGAAGCGGTTCATTCGTCCGGGCTCCTGCGCCAGGGTTCATCGTCATCGGGAGGAGGGTCGAGATCCAGCTCGTGCAGCCGTCGTACCGATTCCTCGACGATGCGGCGACTCTCGGCGATCTCCGGAGTGTCGTAGGTACGCCGCACTTCATAATGAAACAACTCGCTGCGCGCATTGCCGAGCAGCTGCTGTAGCTCGGGAGCGGCATCGAGCAGCCGTCCGGCGCGGTCCAATTCCGCGATCCGGGCGGCCAATGCCCGCAGCAGGTCCAGAAGCTGTCGCTCCCGCTCCGGACCGTAGACCTGATCATGCATGCTCACACCGCATTATACCACCGGTGCCAGGGAACAGCTTGTGCAGAACGTGTGTTTGCTTTCAGGCGGCTGGCGTTATTAGATTGCCCGCGCCAAATCCGCCCCCAATCCCGAAGGAGTGTGCTGCGCATGGCGAAAACCCGTGAGCCCCGCAAAGTGGTGATCCCGACGGCATTCGAGCAGGCCCGCGACGAGCTGTATTCCCACATTCTGCGTTGTGGCGTATTGGAAGCGACGGCCGACCACCAGAAGGAGTGGTTCGACGATACGATGCTGTACCTCGCCGACCGCTACCCGGACCTGACCGACCAGGAGCTCGGGCAGCTGCGCACCCTCGGCGAGCGCTACTGCCGGCCTGTCGTGGCCCGTCCGGCACCCGTCGGCGCCGGGGCGTGACGACTCAAGCCGTTCCTTGATGGTTGAACGGGCGCCGCATGGCGCCCGTTTGTGTTCAGGGGGTCCACCACCCGGGGAACCGGCGCCAGCGCCATCCCACGCGCAGGCGCACCCCGTCTCCCAAGCCGAGCTCGCCGAACCAGCTGCGCCGCCGCCCCGCCGCCGATTCGCATCCCACGAGCACCACCAGCACGCCGGTCCCGCGGTAGGCCTGCGAGCCGACATAGGCGATGCCCACCCCGGCGTATGGAGACAGACCCGTCTTCGCCGACGGCAGAACGAGAAACTGGGCCGTGGCTTCGACGCGCATCCCGGCATGGCGGTCGACGGAGCCGCCGGCCACGGAGAATGCGATGCGTCCGTCGCTCGACGGCCGCAGCGCCAGCTCCACACCGCCGCCGTAGAAGTCGCGGCGGGCCCAGGTGGCGAGAGCGCCGACTCCCAGCTCGGTGGCGGTGAGCGCCTGGCCGCCGAGCGGCCGGGCGCCGAGCACGGCAACGAGCGCGGACCGGGCCGCGCCGCTACGCCAGCGAGACGTCGTAGCCGACCTGAATGTCGAGGGCGAGCGAATTCATCACCGAGCAGTACTTCTCGAGCGACAGGTCGACGGCCCGCCGCACCTTCGTCTCATCGACCCCGGCGCCGGACACCTGAAAGTGAAACTGGATGGCCGTGAAGCGACGCGGATACTCATCGCGCCGCGCTCCCAGCACCTCGACCTGCAGCCCGCGGAGGTCGACACGCATTTTCTGAAGGATGTCGACCACGTCGGCGGCGGTGCATGACGCGGCCGACACGAGCAACAGCTCCACCGGCGACGTCGCGATTTTGGAGTCACCGTCCACCGTGACGGCGGGCCGCCCCTGCGCGCCACCCTCGAACACCAGCTTCTCGCGCCAGCGAACGGTGACCGCGGCGGTCGGACCGGTCGTACTCTGTCTCCGCTCCATCCACATGTCTCCTCTATGGCACGGGGGGCACACTGTCCCGCCGGGTCGCGGCGCGTCCGTAATCCCAGATGGCATACACCGACACCGCTCCCGTGGCCCAGGCGAGCGGACGCGACAGCGGCGACTTCGCGAGCAGCGCCAGCAGCGCGAGTACCTGCAGCACCGTCACCGCCTTGCCGCCCGCGCGCGCCGGCAGCGCCACCGGACGGCGCAGCACCACTGTCCCCGTGAACGCCAGCACCGCGACGATGTCGCGCAGCAGGACGGCGGTGATTTCCAATGGGTGGAGCACTCCGTGCGAGGCGAGCGTGATGAAGGCCGTCGCCATGAACGCCTTGTCGGCGATCGGATCGAGGACCGGTCCCCAGCGCGACCCGCCGGTGTGCCGGGCGATCCAGCCGTCGCCCAGGTCGGTGACCGCCGCCGCGGCGACGATCCCGAGCCGCGCGAGTGTGCCGTGCACGATCGGAAACAGTGCCGCGAGCGGAAACCGCAACACCGTGAGCAGGTCCGCCGCGCCCACGCGCGGTTTCACTTGTGCGGCCATCACCGGTCCGGTACCTTCACCGCGTGGA
>DATFSB010000158.1:0-5246 GCA_035262825.1 Gemmatimonadales bacterium
ATGACAAAAGCGCGTGGCGGACAGTAAACACGGGGTTCGAATCCCGTTGGGCGGGACTTCCGAGATGGGGCGCTCTATGACTGCTACGCTCTCAGACCCCGAAATCCAACCCGATATCCAGCACCGGCGCGGAATGGGTCAGGGCACCCACCGAGATCACGTCGACACCCGTGGCGGCGATTTCCCCGACTGTCGCGAGGTTGACTCCTCCTGACGCCTCGGCGATCGCGCGGCCACCGATCAACGCGACGGCTTGGCGAAGCTCCTCGGTCGACATGTTGTCGAGCAAGATGATGTCCGCACCGGCCGCAAGCGCGTCGGGGATCTGATCCAGGCGGTCCACCTCGATCTCGATCTTCATCGTGTGGGCCATGGAAGCCCGCGCGGTCTTGACGGCTTCCACGAGCGACAGGCGGCGCGCTGCGATCGCGGCCAGGTGGTTGTCCTTGATCAGCATCGCGTCGCTGAGGTCGCGGCGATGATTGAAGCCGCCTCCGGCGCGCACGGCGTACTTCTCGAGCGCACGCAGTCCCGGAGTCGTCTTCCGCGTGTCGATGATCCTGGCCCGGCTACTCCGGATCGCCTCCACGTACTTCGCGGTGAGCGTCGCCACTCCGCTGAGCCGTTGCAGAAAATTCAGCGCGACGCGCTCGCCGTGCAGCATGCCGCGGGTCGCTCCCGACACGATGGCCAGGTCCTGACCTCGACCAACGCTGCTGCCGTCCCCCACCAGGGCGGTGACCGTCACGCGAGGGTCGGCGACTTCGAACACCAGCGCCATCACCTCGAGCCCCGCAATCACACCGTCGGCACGGGTGCGCACGACGGCCCGAGCCTCCGCGTCCGCCGGCACGAGCAGATCGCTGGTGACGTCGCCGCGGCCGAGGTCCTCGTCCAACGCGTGCTCGACGAGGCGGCGCAACGCGGCATCGGTGATGAAGTCAGAGAGACGGACGGTCAGATCGCTCTTGTTCACGTGGCCTCCTTCGCGCCCGTCGTGGCCGCGGCACGCGACACGACGATATGCCGTTGCCACTCGGGCCGGGCGTTCGGAAAGTCGCTTCGGGAGTGCGCGCCACGACTCTCGCGTCGCTCCAGCGCTGCCCTTGCCATCAAGCGGCCGAGCAAGACCATGTTTCGGAGCTCGTAGTCGACGGCATCGCGGGGTTCGGGCAACGCACCCTGCCAGGCCCCCAGCATCGCGTGAGCCGCCTTCAACCCGGCTTCGTCCCGCATGAGCCCGACACGGTCCCACATCAGCGCCTGCAGCGCCGGCCGTTCGGGCGGAGTCCCGCCCTGACCCCGCGAGTGTTCAGGCTCGGTCTCGACGATGCGCAGCGCCTCCACATTTGTGAGAGGCTCTTCGCGAATCGCGCCGCGCGTGGTGTGCGCGACGACACGGGCGGCGAAGACAAGGCCTTCGAGGAGCGAATTGCTGGCGAGGCGATTGGCCCCGTGCGCCCCGGTGGCCGCCGCTTCGCCGCACGCGTACAGACCCGGTACACTCGTTTCTCCCCACAGCGAGGTGCGTACGCCGCCCATCAGATAGTGCGCCGCAGGTGCCACCGGCAACGCGTCGGTCATCATGTCGAATCCCGCTTTGCGGCAATACGCGTCGATCGTCGGGAAACGACGCCTGACCCGCTCCTCGGGCAGGTGACTCAGATCGAGGAAGACGTGCGGGGCGCCGAAGTGCCGCATCTCGGCCATGATGGCGCGTGCGACCACGTCGCGAGGAGCCAGATCGCCCCGAGGGTCCACGTCGAGCATGAATCGCGCGCCCTCGGCGTTGCGCAAGTATGCGCCTTCGCCGCGCACCGCTTCGGAGATCAGAAAGGTCGGAAAGTCCGGTACCGCCAGCGCGGTGGGATGGAACTGATAGAACTCGAGGTCCGTGAGCTCCGCGCCGGCGCGGTAGGCGAGGGCCAGCCCGTCCCCGGTTGCCACCTCGGGGTTCGTCGTGTGAGCGAAGAGCTGTCCGGCCCCGCCGCTGGCGAGCACGACGAACCGACCGCGATGGATCCGCGAGTCGAGCGTGCGCACCCCGACCGCGCGCCCTTCTTCCACGACGATCTCCGTGACGAAACAGTTTTCGAGGACGGAGACTGTGGTGGCCCGAATCGCGCGACATAGCGACTGCTCGATGTGGGCGCCCGTCGCGTCGCCGCCCGCATGTAGCACGCGCCGTGCGCGGTGGGCCCCTTCGAGCCCGAGCGCCAGCGCGCCATCCTGGCGATCAAATGGAACGTCGAGGCGCAGCAGGTCCTGGATGCGTGCGGGGGCCTCCCGCGTGAGGACATCGACGGCGCCAGCATCACACAAGCCGGCACCCGCGGCGATCGTGTCTTCCCCGTGCAATCGGGGACTGTCGTCGGAGGCGATAGCTGCAGCGATGCCCCCCTGGGCATAGCGCGTGTTGCTCTCTTCGAGCGTCGACTTCGTCGCGACGAGCACGCGACCGTGCTGCGAGGCCCGAAGCGCCGTGAACAAGCCGGCGATGCCGCTGCCGATGACGATGTAGTCGTACATGCCGGTTCCGCCTCCCACCTACGGCAGCGCCAGCATGCGTTGCAGCGCCACTTTCGCCCACCGTTTCGTCTCCGCGTCCACCTGCACACGATTCACGACACGCCCTTCGACGAGATTGTCGAGGACCCAGGCGAGGTACGCCGGATGGATCCGGTACATCGTGGAGCAGGGGCAGACGACCGGATCGAGACAGAAGATCACCTTGTCGCGGTGTTCGGTCGCCAACCGGTGCACCATGCTGATCTCGGTCCCCACCGCCCACCGCGTGCCCGCGGCGCCCGCCGCGACGCGCGCCAGGATGAACTCCGTCGAGCCGCAGAGATCGGCAGCCTGCACGACCGGAAGCTCACACTCGGGATGAACGATGACAGTGACGCCGGGATACTCGCGGCGCGCCTTGTCGATCTGCGCGACGGTGAACCGCTTGTGCACGGAGCAATGCCCCTTCCACAAGACGATCCGTGCCGCGCACAGCCGTTCCGCGGTGTTGCCGCCGAGTGGCTCGCGCGGATCCCACACGACCATCTGATCGATCGGGATGCCCATCGTGTAGGCCGTGTTGCGTCCGAGATGCTGGTCGGGAAAGAACAACACGCGCTGCCCACGCTTGTAGGCCCAGGCGAGCACGCGTTCGGCATTCGACGAGGTGCACACGATGCCGCCGTTTTCGCCGCAGAAGGCTTTGAGCTCGGCTGCAGAGTTCATGTAGGTGACGGGCAGGATCGAGGCGTGTTCGCCCGTGGCCGGTCCATAGACCTCTGCCAGCGCGTCCCAGGCGTCGAGCACGTCGTCGGTGGCGGCCATATCCGCCATCGAGCAGCCGGCCGACATGTTCGGAAGAATGACGGTCTGGTGCGGCTGGGCCAGCACGTCGGCGCTCTCGGCCATGAAGTGCACGCCGCAGAACACGATGTAATCCGCTTCGGTGCGCGCGGCCGCCTGCTGCGACAGCTTGAACGAATCGCCGCGGAGGTCAGCGTGACGGATGATCTCGTCGCGCTGGTAGTGGTGGCCGAGGATCACGAGCTTCTTCCCGAGGACGCTCTTCGCGCGCTCGATACGCGCGGCCAGCTTCTCCTCGCCCCGCGTGCAGTAGAACGACGGCAGCGCCTGCTGGCGCGGTGCGTGGGCGGGAATCACGTCATCTTGGCTCGACCCGGGACCGTAATGGGGCGGCAGGGGCATGTCGAAGCGCCACGGCTCCTGTTTGAGCTTCGGACTGCACAGCGTCGCACTCGCCCTCGTTGCCACAGTGTTCGCCATCTCGCGCTCCTCTCTGTAAAGGTCTCTACTACCTTAACAATGGCCCAGCACGCCCGGGCCGGACGGTTCGCGGTATTTGCCTAGCTCGTCGGGATCAGCTCGCGCTGCCCGCGTCGTGGCGCGCAGCGGTAGAGGCGGGGAGGACGATGTGCGCCGCCCTCCACGCGATTGTTGGTCGGCACAATGCTGCCGCTGGCCTCGACCTTGCGGCGGAAGTTCGTCGGGTCGAGGCGCTGGTTCAGGATCACTTCGTAGACCTCACGGAGCTGCGACAGCGTGAAGTGCCTGGGCAAGAGCTGAAACGCCACGTCCGCGTAACTGACCTTGTTGCGCAGCCGCCACAGCGCGTACCGAAGGATCTCGTGGTTGTCGAAGGCGAGATGCTTCGGGAGCCCGTCGATCCCGAACCATCGCGCCTCGCGCGCGCCCGCCGATGGATCGACGGGGTCGCCGGGCACGAGCGCGTAGTAGGCCACCGCGATCCGGTGCTCGCGCGGGTCGCGATCGGGTCGGCCGAATGTGTAGAGCTGTTCCAGGTACGCGGCGTCGAGGCCCGTCTTGGTCAGCAGGTGCCGGCGTGCCGATTCTTCGAGTCCTTCGCCCATGTGCACCCATCCCCCGGGCAGGGCCCACAGCCCGGTGAAGGGGGGCGTCGCGCGTCGAACCAGGAGGACGACCAGCTCGCGGGAATCCCCGCGTCGTCGAAGGCCGAAGATCACGATGCTGACGCCGATGGCGGGCCAACCGCCGCGCCCACCGCCCGCCTCCGCCGTGACCGATGCCGTCCTCGCCATCGTCGCCGCCTTCACTAATGGTTATGGTCACCTTTACACGAACTCGACCGTACCACGCCGGCGCCTGCATGTCGAGAGAGGCTATTCCGGGAAGTGCGGACTGCGGTTCGTCTAGCACCATGACGAAGCCGGGCCGGCCACCGCGTTCGCGCACCTCGACGCGACCACGGTGCTCTCGCGTCAGATCGCCGAGCTCGGCATCTATCCCGCCGTGGATCCGCTGTCGTCGACCTCACGCATCCTCGACGCGAACATCGTCGGTCAGGACCATATGGGACGGCGCGCGCCGTGCAATCGATCCTGCAACGCTACAAGGACCTGCAGGACATCATCGCCATGCTCGGGATGGAAGAGCTCGGAGCGTAATGACTCTAGAGGGCGGCAAGAGATCGTAAACTCGGCGTCGCCGACCGCTGTGTCCCTTTTCCGGGGAGGCGCGCCTGTGCGAAAGGAGGAAGCTTGGACGCAGTTCGTTGCGGTGCTGGTCCTCGGCCTTGTGCTGATGGGGTGTGGCGGTTGCGGCGTTGGAACGTGGGCGGGCGTGGCCGCCGACGAGCGCTGCGAGTTTGACGACATGGTCGGCGGCCAGGTCGAGCCGGGCGCACGGGATGTCGTCGTCCTGCCGAAAAAGAAGGCGTGGGAGACGACGTTCGGCGGCGA
>DATFSB010000159.1:0-3037 GCA_035262825.1 Gemmatimonadales bacterium
ACGGACGCCGATTTGAAGGCGACGTATTCCTCCTGCGTGTCCGACAACCGCATGGCTATTCCGCTGGTCCAGAACGCGACGCTCGATTCGGTGTCGACGCAGTGGGCGACGTACCGCATCGGTCTGTATCCGCCGTTCGCGTCTCAGGCCGAGGCGCTGGCGGCAGTGAAGAACGAGCGGCGCCTCGAGTTGGCGATGGAAGGCCAGCGCTTCTTCGACCTGCGGCGCTGGGGTGACGCGGACACCGTGATCGCCAATTACATCGCGGTGGAAAAGAACCGGATTCCGTACCTCGCGGGCATCACGTATGCCACGCGCAACCACTTGTATCCGATCCCGGCGATTCAGGTGGAGCTGAGCAAGATCGGGAATACCGATCAACTGGTGCAGAATCCTGGGTGGTAGCTGAAAGCGAGGTGTCAGGTGTCGGGTGTCAGGTAGTTGCCTGACACCTCACACCTGACACCTTTTCACCGTCTCACAATTGCAAACGCCTGCAGGGAATCGCCGTTGTTGGCTACTAAGACGGCGTCCCCTGCAGGCGTCCTCACGAGCGCCAGCCCCGTGACATGCCCCGGCGCGAGGAATCCACTCGCGACCGGCGGCACGGGCGTGAAGTGGCCCTTCCCGTCGCCCTTGAGCCACAGGCCGTTGCCGGCATCGACCCGCGGCGTGTTGGGCTCCATCTCCCAGAGATTGCCAGCCACCACGAGATCGAGATTGCCGTCCCCGTCCACATCGGTCGCGACGATTCCCCGGATCGGTGCGATCTGGGCGAGGTTCGGCAGCGGCGACGCAGAAAATGTCCCGTTGCCGTTGTTCTGGAGATAGAGGCTGGCGAAGGTGTCAGTCTGGTAGTGGATCGCCTTCTGCAGCTGCGCCGCGCCGAACAGCTCCGCCATCGACATGCGTGAGAACTCGGCGTAGGTCGGGAAACGCAGCGCCAGCTGGTAGATCACCGGGCCGTAGCGCGCCAGGCCATAGAAGGGGGCGTCGTTCCCCCCCTCCTCCTCGGTGAGCACGATATCCGCCGAGCGCGGCGCCGAGAAGTCGCCGGCGTAGACGCCGAAATGATTCTGGGGGGAGGTCACGTAGGTGGCGTTCAAGCCCAGATTCCCCGCGACGAGATCGGGGCGGCCGTCGTGGTTGAAGTCGCCAACAGCCAGGCTGTACCACCACCCCCGGGTCGGCGGTAGCCCCATCGCGGCCGTTACGTTGCGCAGCCGGTTGCCGTCGTTGTGCCAGAACTCGATCGGCATCCATTCGCCGGCCGTCACGAGATCGGGCTTGCCGTCGCCGTCGAAATCGACCCACACGGCGGCGGTGATCATCCCGCCTGGCTTATCGAGCTCCGGCGCCCAAAGGTCCGTCGCGTCGACGAAGCGGCCGCCCTCGTTGCGCAGCAGATAGCTGCGGGTGGGGGCGGGGTAGTTGCGCGGCACGAGGCGCCCTCCCACGAAGAGATCCGGCTTGCCGTCACCGTTGAAGTCCGCCGCGGCTACGGCGGAGGTGCACGTCTGCATCGTCGGCAACGCCAGCGTGTCGCGCACGAAGCGGCCCGCACCGACGTTCCGGTAGAATCGGCTCTGCAGCTGGCGCGACACCGGCGATAACCGGTACCCACAGCTCGCCACGAACAGATCGGGTCGTCCGTTGCCGCCGGCGTCGAAGAACAGGGCACCCCAGTCGTCGAACGCCGTGTCGGCGGCCCACGGCTGGCCGCGGGCGGACTCTACGAAGCTGCCATCGCGTTGCTGCACGAACAGCTTCCCCGGCACGCCGGCGCCACCGCCGATGTAGACGTCGCTCAGGCTGTCGCCGTTCACGTCTCCCACCGCGAGCGGCGGCCCCTGACGCGACGGCATGTAGGGGAGCAATGGCTGGACGTCGTAGTCGTTGAGGGTGGAGGTCTTGTGCAGGTACTTCGGCGCCCGGCGAGAGTCCATTGGCTGAAAGGCGTGGTCGGTGGTCAGTGGCCGGCAAGGAATACAACCGGCCACTGGCCACCGGCCACTGGCCACCTCCTGCCTCACCGTTACAAACCTGTCTGCAGCAACGTCAGTGAGCAGCTGGTAGCGCCCATCCGGCCAGATCACCTGCAGGCTGTCGGCTCGGGCTTCGCGTCCCAGGCCGAAGTGCGCCCGGTCGTCCATCGTGGACATGTAGCCCCGGTAGGGGCTGTGGTAGATGTACTGCCGCTCGCCGCCCGCCGAGAGGATCAGTGTGGCGCCGATGCCGTTGCGGTTCGGGCCGTCTCCCTGGAGCTGCACGGCGAGCCAGTGGTGTGCTGAATCCTGCGGTGCGACGTTCCTATAAATGAAAGCGGGATCGTCGATGTTGTTGACGACGAGGTCGAGCTTGCCGTCGTTGTCGAGATCGACGTACGCCGCGCCGTAGGAGAAGCTGGGCTGCTCCATCCCCCACGCCTTGGTCTCGTCGCTGAACGTCAAATCGCCGTTGTTGCGGAACATGTAGTTGGGGAGGTGGTAGCCGCGCAGCTGCCGCAGCAGCTCGACGCCGCGATCGTGCCCGACCTGCGGGTCGAGCCCGCCGTGCTTCAAGCGGTACATCCCCATCTGATAGTCGTAATCGTTGCCGGCCTTGGGGTAGCCGTTGGTGACGAACAGATCCTTGCGGCCGTCGTTGTCGAAGTCAGCGAACAGCGCGCTCCAGCTCCAGTTGGTGTATGCCACGCCCGCCTGGTGGGCGATCTCGCTGAAGACGACGTCGCCGCTAGGAGTGACGCCGTTTGAGAGCTGGAAGGTGTTGACCTGGTAATCGTCGCGGAAGCCGCGGTTGCGGAGCTGCACGATACCGCCGTAGTTCATTGCCCCGCTCATGCGTTTGCGGTCGCCCGGGTCGGCCGGCATCATGTCGGTCTGCATGATATCGGGCCAGCCGTCGTTGTTGACGTCGGCGATGTCGAGCCCCATGCCGGCGAAGCTGGCGTGCTTCAGGTACGCGCCGGCCTTGTCGGTGAACGTGCCGTCCCGGTTGTTCACGTACAGCACGTCGTTGGGGGCGTCGTCGTTGGAGA
>DATFSB010000160.1:0-9542 GCA_035262825.1 Gemmatimonadales bacterium
TCCATCGTGCTGGTCGCGACGGGCGGCTGGGCGCTCGGCATGCGGGGCATGATGGTCACGACACAGGGGGAAGACTACGTCCTGTTCGCGGAAGCGAAAGGGCTCCGCCGCTCCACGATCTTTCTGTGGTACTGCGTTCGGAACGCGATCCTGCCTCAGACGACCGCGCTGGCGCTGGCCCTCGGCAACATCCTCTCGGGCGCGGTACTGGTCGAGGTCATCTTCGGCTACCCCGGCGTGGGAACGATTCTGTTTCACGCCATTCGCGAGAACGATCACTTCCTCATCCAGGGAATCGTGTTCACGATCATCGTGGCTCTCGGGGTCACGACCCTGATCCTCGACGTCGTCTATCCGTTGCTCGACCCGCGCATCAGCTATCGCAGGACATAGCGGGTGGGATACCTCCGACGCAATCTTTCCCTCGTCGTCGGAATCGCCCTGCTCTCTGCCCTCGGGCTGTTCGTGATCATCGGCCACCTCGTCGTGGACACGAGCAAGAGCCGCCCGCTCTCCGCGCCCGCGGTCCAGGCGCCCTCTCTCGCGCACCCGTTCGGCACGGATCGCCAGGGCCGCGATCTTTTCGCGACCATGGTGGCGGGGACTCCGCTGACACTCCGCATCGGGTTCATCGCGGGCATGCTCGGCGTGGGAATCGGCGCAATCCTCGGCTTCGCCTCCGCCTACTACCGTGGTCGGCTCGACGCCGTCGTCCGGGGTGTCGTGGACATCGGTCTCACCGTCCCCGGGCTGCTGGTGCTCATTCTCATCGCCGTGTCTCTCCGGCGTGGACTCACCGTGAATCAAATGGCGATCATCGTCGCGTCGCTCGCCTGGCTGAATCCCGCGCGCACGATCCGAGCCCAGGTGCTGAGCCTTCGCGAGCGCGGCTACGTCGAGGTGGCTCGCCTCTCGGGAATGAGCGGATCGGAGATCATCGTCAAGGAGCTGATGCCCAACCTCCTGCCCTATCTGGCCGCCACGCTCGTCAACTCCGTGTCGTCGGCGATCCTCGCGTCCATTGGGCTCGAGGTTCTCGGGCTCGGCCCGATCGATTCGCCGACGCTGGGCATGACCCTTTACTGGGTGAACTTCAACGCCGCGCTCATCAACGGCTGGTGGTGGTGGTGGACCGCACCGATTACGATCATTCTCGTCGTCTTTCTCGGGCTGTTCTTCCTCACGGTCGGACTGGACGAGATTGCGAATCCGAGGCTGCGGAGGGTGATCTGACGACCGACGTTCTCAGCGTGCGAGAGCTCACCGTCAGCTACGACACCCCTCTGGGCGCCGTGAGAGCGGCGGATCGCATCAGCTTCGGATTGCGCGCCGGAGAGCGCCTCGGCTTCGCTGGAGAATCGGGTTCGGGAAAATCGACGGTGGCGCTGGCAATTCTGAGAATGATCCAGCCGCCCGGTCGCATCGAGGGTGGCGAGGTCCGACTGGACGGGGTCGACCTGCTGTCGCTCGCCGACGAGGACATGCGCCGCGTACGGCTGGCGCGCATCGCGCTGATCCCTCAAGGATCGATGAACGCGCTGAACCCGGTCTTGCGCATCGGGGATCAGATCATCGACGCCCTCCGCGATCATGAGATCCGCATGTCGGCGCGCGAGCGCGACGCCCGGGTCCGCGAGCTGCTCGAATCGGTTGGGCTGCGGTCCGAGGTGGCCGAGATGTTTCCGCATGAGCTCAGCGGGGGCATGAAACAACGCGCCTGCATCGCGATTGCGATCAGCCTCCGTCCGCGCGTCATCATCGCCGACGAGCCTACCAGCGCTCTGGACGTCGTGGTGCAGAAGCAGGTGATGGAGACACTGGCCCGAGTGCAGAAGGATCTCGGCGCTTCGGTGATCCTCGTCGGGCACGACATGGGCCTCATGGCCCAGTTCGTCGACAGACTCGGCATCATGTACGCGGGTCGGCTGATCGAAGCCTCACCGGTCCGCGCGATCTTGACTCGGTCCCTGCACCCGTATACACGGATGCTCATCGCCAGCCTTCCCTCGCTCGAGCAGAAGGGAACTTTCAACGGCATCCCCGGCCTCATTCCTCTCCTCCGCGATCTGCCGCCGGGCTGCGCGTTCCATCCTCGGTGCCCGGACGCCGTCGATCGGTGCCGAACCGAGCGGCCGGGGCTGCGCGAGGTGCGACCCGATAGCTGGGCAGCCTGTCACCTGGTATGACGACGCTCCTCGAGGCCCGGCACGCGACCAGAATCTTCGATGGCGGATACTTCGATCGGACGTCGACGCTCGCGCTCGATGACTTTTCGCTGGCTATCGACGGCGATCGGCCTTCGATCATCGCGGTCGTCGGTGAAAGCGGCAGCGGCAAGACCACACTGGCCCGCTTGCTCCTGGGCCTGACTTCGCCGACGCAGGGACAGATCCTCTACAAGGGCCAGGAGCTCCAGACGATGTCGCGCGCGGTCTGGCGCGCATTCCGGCGTGACGTTCAGGTGATCTTCCAGGATCCGTACGGCGTCTACAATCCGTTCTACCGGATCGACCACGTGCTGACAACGCCGATCGCGAAGTTCGGCCTGGCGGCGTCCAGAGCGGAAGCACGCGCGTCGATCGACGGCGTCCTGCGCGCGGTCGGCCTTCGCCCGGAAGAGACGCTCGGTCGCTTTGCTCACCAGCTGAGCGGCGGACAACGACAGCGGATCATGGTGGCGCGCGCGCTGCTCCTGCGCCCGCGCGTGATCCTGGCCGACGAGCCGGTGTCGATGGTCGACGCGTCGCTTCGCGCCACGATTCTGGCGTCGCTGCGGACGATGAATCGAGACCTGGGCATCTCGATCGTCTACATCACGCACGACCTCGCGACGGCATACCAGATCAGCGACACCATCGTCGTGCTCTATCGTGGCTCGGTGGTCGAGATCGGTGATGTGGAGCTCGTGGTCAAGCGGCCCCAGCATCCCTACACGCAGCTCCTCCTGTCGTCGATCCCACTGGCCAGCCCCGAGCGGACATGGATGACCGAGAAGCCATCCACACCCGTCGCGGCGACGGAAACCATCGACCACGGCTGCAAGTTCGCAGGACGCTGCCCGTCGGTCGCGGCTTCGTGTCGGGAAAGCGCCCCCTCTCTCTTCCAGACCGATCGAGATCGAGCCGTCGCCTGCTATCTGTACCGCGACGCCCCGACCGTCACCGGCGACCATCGCCAACCCGGGAGGTCAAGATGATGAAATGGATCTTCACGATGATCGCGGCCGCAATCCTCCTCGGCGCGACGATGGGAGCGCAGGCTCAGACCGGGCCGGCATACGTCCAGATGAAGCGGGAAGCATTTCAGAAGGAGATCGGCAGTAAGAAGACAGATCTCTACACGCTCCAGGCGAGTACCGGGATGACGGTGAAGATCACCAACCAGGGCGGCAAGATCGTCCAGATTCTGGTGCCCGACAAGGACAACCGGCTCGGAGACGTGGTGCTCGGCTACGAGACCGTCGATCAGTACGTTGCGGGGCGTGCCTCCTTCGGAGCCATCATCGGCCGGTTCGCCAATCGCATCGCGAAGGGCCGGTTCACCCTCGACGGGCGCGACTACCAGTTGCCCGTCAACAATGGTCCCAACCATTTGCACGGCGGGAAGGGCACCCAGTTCCTCGTGTTCGACGCGCGGCAGCTCGACGGGCAAACGCTCGAGCTCATCTACAACTTCCAGGACGGCGAAGAGGGCTACCCGGGTAACACCGCCCTCAGGGTCGTCTACGCAGTGACCGACGATCAGGAGCTCCAGATCACCTACGAGGCTGTCACAGATAAGCCCACGGTCGTGAACTTCACCAACCACGCGTTCTTCAACCTGCGCGGCCAGGGACAGGGAGACATCCTCGACCACGATCTGACGATCAACGCCGACCGCTTTACGCCGATCGACGCGACGTCGATCCCCACCGGCGAGCTCCGGGCGGTCAAGGGCACGCCCCTGGATTTCACACGGTCTGCCCGCATCGGCGCGCGGATCAATGAAGGCGACGAACAGCTGAAGTTCGGCACGGGCTACGACCACAACTACGTCCTGAACAAGACGCCAGGGGAGCTGAGCTTCGCCGCACGCCTCTCCGATCCCGTCTCGGGCCGGATCATGGAGGTCTACACGACGGAGCCCGGCATGCAGCTCTACACCGGAAACTTCCTCACCGGCCAGGCGCCAAATGACGTCGGCAAAGGCGGCAAGTCCTATCCCGTCCGCAGCGCCGTCTGCCTCGAGACGCAGCATTTTCCCGATTCCCCGAACAAGCCGAGCTTTCCGACGACCACGCTCAAGCCCGGGCAGTGGTTCACGTCCACGACCATCTACAAATTCTCTCCGCGCTTTCCTATTCCGAGACCGTGAGGGTACAAGCGGCACTTTACGGCTACTATGCTCTCCCATGGTTTCGGGCCACGACGAATGGTTCGCCGACGAATCGATCTGGAAGGATCTCTACCCGTTCACGTTCCCGGAGTCGGCGTTTGCGGTCGCCGATGAACAGGTCGGGAAGATCCTCCGGCTCACTGGCCTGGGCGGCGGCACGGTGCTCGATCTCTGTTGCGGTCCGGGGCGGCATGCGGTGGCGCTCGCGAAGCGTGGCTTTGCCGTTACCGCGGTAGACCGCACACCGTTCCTCCTCGACGACGCACGCGCACGCGCCGCGCATGCGAACCTGCGCGTGGAGTTCGTCCTCGACGATATGCGGCGCTTCAGTCGTCCGGCGAGCTTTGACCTGATCATCAACTTCTTCACCTCGTTCGGATACTTCGACGACCCGGCGGACGACCTCCGCGTGCTCGAGCTCGTTCGCGAAAATCTCAGACCAAGCGGGGTCTTCGTGCTCGAAATGGTGAGCAAGGAACGCCTCGCTCGCGACTTTCAGGCAACGACGTCGAGGGAGCTCCCAAACGGCCATATCCTGTTCGAGCGGCACGAAATCGTCGACGACTGGACGCGGGTACGCAATCGCTGGACGCTGATCCGAGCTGGGAGCACGCGCACCTTCGAGTTCACCCATCGCATTTATTCTGGGCAGGAGATGAAAGACTTGCTGGCAAAGGCCGGATTGGCCGGCGCTCGTGTGTACGGGGATCTCGATGGCAGTTCATACGGCTTCGACGCGCATCGTCTGGTCGCCGTCGCTCGCCGCTTGGTTTAGTGGTTGGGCGAAGAAGCGCAGCCGTGACCGCAATTCTTCATCCAGAGGCGCTGCCGCACGCCGAGGGCATGCTCGACGTCGGTGACGACAACCGCATGCGCTGGGCGGTATACGGCAACCCGTCCGGCAAGCCGGCAGCCATCGTGCACGGCGGTCCAGGCTCGGGATCCAATCCGGGCATGCTGCGGCTCTTCGACCTGAGCCGCTACCGCGTCGTGCTCTTCGACCAGCGGGGCTGCGGCGGCAGTACTCCGCACGCGAGCGATCCGGCGACGGAGATGCGCCACAATACCACCGCGCATCTCATCGCAGACATGGAGCGGCTGCGCGAACACCTCGACATTGATCGTTGGCTGTTGCTCGGCGGCTCCTGGGGCTCCACGTTGACCCTCGCCTATGCCGAGCAGTATCCGAACCGCGTCTCGGAAATCATCCTCAACGGCGTCGGCACCACTCGCCGGACTGAGATCGACTGGCTCTACCGCGGGGTCGCGCGCTTCTTTCCCGAGGCTTGGGAACGCTTCCGCGCGGGTGTCGACGAGGCTGACCGGGACAATCTGGTCGCCGGCTACGCGCGCTTGATGAACAGTCGCGATTCACGAGTGACCGCGCGGGCCGCGGCCGACTGGTGCGCCTGGGAGGACGCCGTGCTCTCCGCCGAGCCGCACGGCCCGGCCACTCCGTACGGCGGCAGACCGCCGGCAGCGCGCATCGCCTTCGTCCGCATCGCCTCGCACTACTTCGCGCATGCCGCATGGCTCGAAGAAGGTGCGCTCCTGCGCGAGGCGCACCGCCTCACCGGCATTCCCGGCGTACTGCTGCACGGTAGCCACGATATGAGCAGCCCGCCGGACACAGCCTGGCACCTGGCGCGAGCGTGGCCAGACGCTCGGCTGAGCTTCGTCCCGGACGCTGGGCACAAAGGCAGCCCGGCCGTGCGCGAGCAGATCGTGGCGGCGCTTGACCGCTTCGCGCGGTGATGCGCCATCGCGCGCACCGTACGCTCTGGGAGGCAAGAATCTCCGCCGTGAAGTGACGCGCCGGGTGTTGGGTTCATTCGGGTATCGGAATCATGGGTATCGGAATCTTGATTGACGCTGTGTGTACGATGGCGGTGAGGGCAAAAGGCTGCCGAAGAGTAAATCAAGCCGTACGATGCGGCCTATGTGAGTTGGCACCGGGACGCGACCAAATTCGGCCTCGAGCCGCGCCGGCGTGTGACCGCCTGGGTTACTCACCGATGCCTCGATCGAGGCCGGCTGCATGGGAGCGGATTCCGGGCTCGCAAGAGCCGCACTGAACGCAGGCCGGCGCGCACCGGCCAGTCCTCGCTCGCTCACACCGACCCCATCTACCACTCGCGCCCGCATCTTCCATCGACTGGCGCATCGATCTCGGCCTCAGCGACATCGCAACCAGTATGCGTTGCATGAGCCATACGCGCTTGACCGCGATGCTGGTGCAGGAATCGACCGCTACAGGCGCGTCGACAACGAGCCGCGGGCCCACGCGTTGATTTCGGCGCGGCCGAGCATTCTGTCCACGCCGATGCGATCGCTCGCTTCCGTGCGGATCCTCGACTTCGTACGGATCGTGCGCGGGCGCTCCAAGGCCTCGTAAAGCGTGCGCCCCGCACCGGCTCGGCAGCCGGGAGCTGCAGTGCTCCTCCTCGTGGTCGCACTCCTCGCCGTTGCCGGCTGCGCGATCGGGCCGGATTTCCAGCGGCCGAAGACCGCGGTGTCGGCGAACTGGCAGGAGATCGCGGATCCGCGGGTGAGCAGGTCGTCGGCCACCTATCGCGGCTGGTGGAAGGCGTTCAACGATCCGGCCCTGGACCAGCTCATCGAGCGCGCCTACCGAGAGAACCTGTCGTTGCGGCAGGCCGGCGTGCGGGTGTTGCAGGCCCGTGCACAGCTCGGGATCGCCGTCGGCGAGATCTTCCCGCAGACACAGCAGGCCATCGGCTCCGTCCAGTACAACCGCACGAGCGATCGGGGGGCGTTAGCCGCCGCCGCGCAGGGCCGCAGCGTCGCGTACTGGCAATCGGAGATCGGAGCTCAGGCCAGCTGGGAGCTCGACTTCTGGGGAAGGATCCGACGCAACATCGAATCGGCTGACGCGAGCCTACTCTCGACGCTCGCGGACTACGACAACACTCTGGTGACGCTGACGGCGGATGTGGCGAACGCGTATATCACCATCCGTACCGCCGAGGAGCGCATCCGCATCGCGCGCGAGAACGTCGAAACCCAGCAGGAAAGCCTGAAGATCGCCGAAGCCAGGCTGGCGTGGGGGACGGCGACGCAACTGGACGTCGACCAGGCCAAGACCACGCTCTTGAATACGCTGGCGACCATCCCGAGCCTGGAGACACAGCTGCGCCAGGCGCGGGACGCACTCAGCGTTCTGCTGGGAATGCCACCGAGCGATCTGAGCGACCTGCTGCAGGGGCCGTCCGCCATTCCCGCGTCGCCCCGCGATGTCATCGTGGGCATCCCGGCCGACCTGCTACGCCGCAGACCGGATGTCCGAAGAGCCGAGCTGCAGGCCGCCGCGCAGTCGGCGCAGATCGGCGTGGCCAAGGCCGACCTCTTGCCGGCGTTCTCGCTGGTCGGCAACTTGGTGTTCCTCTCGACGGATCTGGGAAAGTTCAAGCTCAGCGACATGTTCCGGTGGGGAAGCCGCCAGGTCCAGATCGGTCCCACAGTTCAATGGAACATCCTCAACTACGGCCAGATCACGAACGATATCCGCGTGCAGGATGCTTCGTTCCAGCAGCAGCTGATCGCCTACCAGAATGTGGTGCTCTCCGCGCAGCAGGACGTCGAGGACAACCTGGTGGCGTTCCTCCGGGCGCAGGACCGGGCCGATCTCCTCGGTCAGAGCGTCGTGTCCGCCAAGAGCGCGGTCGCCATTGCCGTGCTGCGGTACCGGGAAGGCGTGACGGACTTCACGACCGTCCTGACCGCGCAGCAGGCTCTCCTGAGTCAGCAGGACAGCCTGGCCACCACCGTCGGTAGCATCGCGACGAGCCTCGTCGGGACGTACCGCGCGCTCGGGGGCGGCTGGGAGGTCCGTGAAGGTGAAGATCTGGTGCCCCCGGAGATCAAGGCGGAGATGGCACGACGCACGAACTGGGGCGACTTGCTGACGCCGTCCACGTACAACCTGCCGGCGTCGCGTGAACCGAAGTCAACGCCCCGCCCTCCGGATTGGTAACGAAATGAAACCAGCCTGGATCGTGGTGTCCTCGCTCCTGCTGATCCTGCCGGGCTGTCGCGAACAGCAAAAGCCACAACCGCCGCCTCCCCCGAAGGTCACGGTCGCGCAGCCGGTGCACCGCAAGGTGACCGACTACCTGGATCTCAGCGGGAATACGCAGGCCGTGTACACGGTGCAGCTGGTGGCGCGGGTGACCGGGTATCTCGAACAGGTGTTGTTCAAAGATGGTCAGCTCGTCAAGAAGGACCAGCCGCTCTTCGTGATCCAGCGCAACACCTACGAGAACAACTTGCATCAGGCCGAAGCGGCCATTCAGCAATACAAGGCGCAGCTCGCGTATGCCGAGTCCCAGTTCACCCGCTTCTCCAATCTCGCGCAGAGCAAGGCCGCCTCCCAGTCCGACATCGAAAACTGGCGCTACCAGAGAGACCAGGCGCAGGCCAATCTCCGCTCGGCCGAGGCTCAGCGCGATCTGGCGGTGCTCAATCTGAGCTATACGGATGTCCGAGCGCCGTTCGATGGAAGGATCGACCGCCGGCTGAAGGACCCCGGCAACCTGGTCGGCACGGACGGGAACACCGTTCTGGCCCAGATCAACCAGGTCGACCCGATCTACGTCTACTTCAACATCAGTGATCTCGATCTGGCCCGTCTGCTGAAGCGCACCGGCGGAGTCCCCGGGCCATCGGATGCTCGGAAATGG
The DNA here is from genome assembly GCA_035262825.1 of Gemmatimonadales bacterium. Taxonomy (GTDB): domain Bacteria; phylum Gemmatimonadota; class Gemmatimonadetes; order Gemmatimonadales; family GWC2-71-9; genus DASTHG01. The sequence goes on from DATFSB010000160.1 coordinate 9,075, forward strand.
TCTATGCAGGCGGGGCTGCCCGGTGAAGACGGCTATCCCCACGAGGGTCGCCTCGACTTTGCCGCCATCAACCTGACGTCGACCACCGGCACCCTGCTGATGCGCGGCGTCTTGTCCAACCCGAACGGACGGATCCTTCCGGGCCTTTACACCCGGGTCCGCGTGCCGGTCGAGGAGCGCGCCGCATTCCTGGTTCCCGACGCCGCGGTCGGCCACGACCAGCAGGGCGCGTATGTGTTCGTCGTGAACGACAAGAACGTCGTGGAGCGCCGCGGCGTCAAGACCGGCCCCGCCGTGGACGCGCTGCGGGCGATCGACGACGGGCTCAAGGGGCAGGAGTGGGTTGTCGTCAACGGGCTCGTGAAGGCGGCCCCCGGACGGCAGGTCACGCCCGAGCGCGAGAGCGGAGCAGGCGCGCCGCAGCGAAGCGCTCCCCGGTCATGATCTCCGCCTTCTTCATCGAGCGGC
>DATFSB010000161.1:0-4506 GCA_035262825.1 Gemmatimonadales bacterium
CCGAGGTGGCGTAGACGAGGCTGCGCGACAACCAGGCGAGGACGATCGCGGCGGCGACCGCACCGGCTTCGCACAGCAGCGCGCGCACCGGAGCGGTCCAGCCGGCCTTGCGCCAGGGGGCGAAGCCCGCGGCGATGGCGAACGCCAGTAGTACGGCGGCGGGAACGGGATTCATCGCGCGAGCACCTCCTGGAACATCGTATCACCGCGGACGACGAGGTGCCAGGCCATGCGGCGGCGGCGGTGCGAGATGCTGGTCGGCGCGATGCCGACGAACCGCGCCAGCTCCTTGAGCAACGCCTTGGGGCGGGCGCGCTGCGCGTTGGCGAGCAGCCGCTGCCCGGCGCTCCAGCTGCGGTACAGCGCCGAGTAGTACTGCGCGTATCCGTCGATGCAGGGGTCGAAGCCGCCGAAGGCGAAGACCAGGGCGCCCGCCTTGGCGGCGTCGAGGGCGGCGCGGGCCGCGTGAAAGCAGGGTCCGTCGAGCTCGGGGGCGGTGGCGCCGCGGTGCAGCGGCGTGGTGAGGCCGCCCTTGCCGCAGGCCACCACCCACTCGACATCCGGGATGGCGAGGCGCAGCTCGTGCGCCGCCTGCCACACGGGGGCGGCGCTCGTAAACAACGCCTGCAGCTCGTCCCCCAGCGTAATGGCGGCACGCGCGGCGAGCTGGGCGCGGAACCGGAGATTGATGTCGCGCGCCAGCGCGCGCAGGCGCTGCTGCAGCGCCGCGCGGGCCCGCGGGGTGCGGGCGCGCGAGGCGACGACGTCGGCGAGGAACGCCACATAGGGAGGCCGTGCCATCTCCGGGAACGATACCCACGGATGACGTTATTCGTCAATTCCTCTAAAAGTGACGTTTTTCGTCACTTTTAACAAAAGTGACGTTTTGCGTCAATAGGCATTTCTGGCGTCGTGCCAGCGCAGCGCGAGGCCGACGCCGCGCCGCCACGTCGCCTTGCGCTCGGCTGACGCCGGCACGTCGTTCGGGTCGAGCATCGAGCCGGTGACCGCCCCCTCGAGCCGCAGCGCGGCGTCGAGCCGCGGCGTCACCGAGAACGCCCAGGACAGCGCCGCCACGCCCCCGATGCGGCTGTGGGACGTCGCCCCCTGCGGCATCCACACGTCGAGCACCGGTCCCAGCTCGAGCCCGAGCCGGCTCGCCGTGCCGATGCGCCGCAGGCGCCAGGAGATGACTCCGGCGACCTCGAGCAGCCGCAGCTGATGCTCCTGGATCACCGTCAAGTCGCCGTCCGTCGCCCCGAAGCCGGTCGATCCCGTCAGGATTCGCAGACCGACGCCGCCGCGCGCGGTCTCCCGGCCGAACCGCAACCCGATGACCGTGGAGCGCGTAGGCCCGATGCCCACCCCGGCGGAGTCCCGGCTCGTACCGGCGAAAGCGACGAGACCGACTTCCGGAGCGACGCTCCACTGTCCCGCCAGGGTCCGAGCGGTTGCGACGCCAACGAGCAGTATCGCGATGCAGGTGCGCATAGGGGTCTCCTGTAGTCAACGCATTTCGAGGTCGATCCAACCGGTGGTCGCGTTCTTGTCGGCCTTCAATATCCAGTTGTATCCAGGGTGGGTGAGATCGCCCACCACGTTCGCGTCGACCGCATTGCCGACGAGATCGTCATTGGTCTTGATCAGGCCGGCGGCATACGTCCAGATCTTGCGGACGATCTGCGCCGCCCACCACACCTTGCCGACGGTGGTCTGCTGATCCTTCCCGGCTGTGAACAGCTTGTACACACTGTCCGCCGTCGCGAACAATCGATTGATACTCGTGTTGTCCGTCTTGATGACGCACGGTGTGTCGTCATCTTCGATCACCAGGACCCGGACGCCCTGTCCGGGGTGCTGCACTTTGTACGTGTTGATCTCATCCTGGGTGTACAGCAACACGTCGCCCGTCCAGTCGGGGTCATTTTCATCATAGTACCGATAGCCGGATTGATGCTCGCCGGCGCATGCGTAGTCCTTGAGCGAATCGGTCTGCCCCAGCTGGCCGAGGATGTGGGTCTCATATTCGGGAGACCCCTTCAACCATCCTTCAAAGTCGCCCACGATGTGTGACTTGCGCATGTATAAACCGGCGGGGGGTGCCGTCCCACCACCGCCGCCCGACCCGCCACCGCTGCCGCCGCAGGTGGGGTCCTCACACTGGGTCCGCGCCGGAGGGGCGCTGAAATCGGTCTCGACCGGAACGATGGCGATGACGGGCGTCGGCGGGGGGGCGTCGGCGCTCAGCTCGGAGCGGCGGCCGGCGGGGTCGAACGCCAGCGGGGTGTCGTGGTCCTTGAGCGCCGTGGCGACGAGCACGTTCGCGTCGCCGCTCCACGCCGCGCGCTGCGCCGGCACCGGCAGATACACTTCGAGCGGGATCGCGCGATCGAGCTCGCCCTGCACGTCGTCGGCCGTCGTATTGCTTCCCTCGGCGAGATAGCGCAGCGCGCGGCCGCTCGCCGCGGGAAGGAAGCGCTGCAGCTCCATCTTGTGCTCGGGGTAGGGCGATGCGTCGAGCTGCGCCTTCACGTAGGCGCGGAACGCCGGGCTCGCGAGCGCCCGGGCGAAGAGCTGGGCGAGGCGATCGGGCCGCTGAGCCGCCGCGGCCGGTGGCGCGACGGCGGGCGGAGGCGCATCGGTCGGCACGGTGGTGCTGGTCGGTGCGCGGTCGCGACAGGCGTCGAGCGCGAGGAATGCGACGCCGGTCATCGCCAGCGCGACGGGGATCCGGAAAGTCGACATCGGTCACTCCTGAAAGAAGGGGCCACAACCTGCGCCCGCTCTCCCGTCCGACTGTCGTCCGAATCGCGCGGCACACGTCGAAATCGCGCGCGCCCGCCTCCCCCGCGACCGACGCGTCGCTTAGCTTGAACTGCCCATGCCGCTCGTCGCCGCGCTGCTCCTGTCGGTCGCCTCCGGCGATACCGCGTCGTACTGGCAGCAGCAGGTCTCCTATCGCGTCACCGCGTCGCTCGACGAAGCGAGCGGCGTCTTGAGCGGCCACGAGCGCGTCACCTACGTCAACCGCTCGCCCGACACGCTCACCGAGTTCTTCGTCCACCAGTACCTCAACGCATTCCGTCCCGGCTCGCGCTGGAGCGCCGTCGACGAATCGGAAGGGCGGGTGCGGTTCCAGCGCCTCAAGGACCCCGACTACGCCTTCGAGCGCGTTACCGGGAGCAGCGTCATGGGACTCACCGCGAAGCCCGACTATCCCTTCGCACCCGACTCGACGGTCGCGCACTGGGCACTGCCGCATCCGCTCGGGCCGGGCGATTCCCTCACCGTCGAGATCGCCTGGCAGGCCCGGCCTGCGACGCTGCCGCGCCGCCAGGGCCGGCAGGGCAGGCGCTTCGATTTCGCGCAGTGGTATCCCAAGGTGGTGGTGTACGACCGCTACGGCTGGGAAGCCCACCCGCTCTATCCGGCCGGCGAGTTTTACGGCGAGTTCGCCACCTACGACGTGACACTCGATCTCCCCGAGGACCAGGTGATCGGCGCGACCGGAGTCCCGGTGTGCGGCGATCCGGGATGGGAGAAGGCCCGTGCCGAGCCCGCCGTGCCGGTCGACTACCAGCGCGACTACTACGGTCAGGTCCCGAACGACTGCCCGGCGTCAGCCGCGGGTCGCAAGAGCGTCCGCTTCCGCGCCGAGCAGGTGCACCACTTCGCCTTTTCGCTCAATCCCGACTACGTCTACGAGCAGGGGCGCTACCGGGACGTGGCCGTGCACGTGCTGTATCAGCCGGGCGACCGCGCCACCTGGGGCGGCGGCATCGCCGTGCACCGTACCGAGACGGCGCTGGCCTGGCTCGATTCGCTGTACGGCCCCTTCGCCTGGCCGCAGCTCACCAACGTCCACCGCATCGAAGGCGGCGGCACCGAGTTTCCGATGATGGTGATGGACGGCAGCGCGGGACTCGGCCTTATCCTGCACGAAGTGGGGCACAACTACACGATGGGGATCCTCGCCAACAACGAGTGGCGTGAAGGGTACCTGGACGAGGGGTTTACGAGTTTTCAGACCGCCTGGTACGAGGCCACCCACGGCCGCGGCGATGAGTTCCCACAGCTCGAGGCCAGCATCCTGGAGGACGACGTCGACCGCTGGAGCGAGCCGGTGTCGACGGTGAGCGAGAACTTCCGCGATTTCTTCCTCTATAACGAGATGATCTACAGCAAGGGGGAGCTGTTCTACGATGAGCTGCGCTACGTAGTGGGGGACGAGACGATGCGGCAGATCCTGCGCACCTACTACGCACGCTGGCAGTTGAAGCACGTCGACGAAGACAAGTTCCGCGCCGTGTGCGAGGAGCTGTCGCACCGTGATCTGAAGTGGCTGTTCGCCGAGTGGCTGCACGCCACCCCGCTGATCGACTACAAGCTGGAAGCGGTGAAGCGGCAACGCGGCACGGATGGACGGTGGCACGTCGCGGTCACAGTACGGCGGCTCGGTGACGGGGTGATGCCGCTGGAAATCGGCGACCAGCACCACATCTACGC
>DATFSB010000162.1:0-6672 GCA_035262825.1 Gemmatimonadales bacterium
CTCGCCGTCGCGCGCATGCTCGACGGAGAGAAAGGTACCGCCCTGCACCTGCTGCTCCGCCTTCCCGGCGGCGAGCAGCGCGGCGCCAGCGTGACGCGCAGCGTGTCGCTGCTCGACCGCTGGCCGCTCTCCCCCGCACCGCTGCGGGTCGATACGCTCGCCGACTCCGTCGTCTGGGTGCGCCTCGCTTCGTTCGCCGACCCCGATGTGGCGCGGGCGTTCGACCGTGCGTTCCCCGATTTCGCCGCCGTGCGCGGCCTGATCCTCGATCTCCGCGAGCATGACGGCTCGGGCGGCGGCCGCGAAATGGGCTACCGCATCCTCGGCCGCATGGTGCAGCGCCCGCTCGTCACGTCGCGCTGGCGCACGCCGCAATACCGTCCCGCCTACCGCGGCCAGGACATGCCCGATTCCGCGGGGGCGTGGTTCGCGGCGCCCCCCGACACCATCGCCTCCCGCTCCGACCTCCCGGTCTTCACGGGCCCGGTGGCCATGCTGTCGTCCTCCCGCACGGGGGGGAGCGCCGAGGACATGCTCATCGCCTACCGCAACGCGGGACGGGGGCCGATCATCGGCGAGCCGTCGGCGGGGAGCGCGGGGCAAGTGAGCGAGCTGCGCCTGCACCGAGACTGGCGTTTGCGCCTGACCGTCACGCGGGACGCCTTTCCCGGCGGGACGGAAATCCAGGGCATCGGCATCGCGCCCGAGCTGCCGGTCGATGTGAAAGTATCCGACTTCCTCGCCGGGAAGGATGCGCCGCTGGAGCGCGCACGCGAGTACATCGCCAACCGTTCGACCCACGCGCCCTGACCCGCGCCCGCACCTAGCGGACGTGCACCGGCCGCCGACCGGTGACGGGCGGGTCGACGACGATATCGCCGCGCAACGTGTAATCCCCCGAAGTGAATGATCCGTCGACGATCCACACGACGTCACGCATGTATGGCACCGACCCAACCTCGACCGCGACGCCGGAATCGGGACAGGTCGGTGTGGCAGGCAGGGTGTGGAGCATCGTGCCGCCGAGGATGGTGACGTTGACGGCGCAGGGAGCGCGGACCAGCGCGATCGTGCTGCTCCCCGAGGTGTCCGCAACAGCGAGCCGCACCAGGGCGGTATCGCCGCGCTGCACGGTGTCGATTGGACCGGCCGGCGACCCGCATCCGCCCGAGCAGTGGTAGGCCAGCACCGTCACGGCAAGCGCCGCGCCGGGAGGCCGGAACGGTGCGGTGCCGGAGCAGCCGAGCAGCGCGGCGAGCGCCGCTCCCGCTGTCAGCGACCGAGCTGGGTACGGAAAAACCGCTCGATCGCGGCCCACGCCGTGTCCGCCACGTCGGGCTTTTCGCGCGTCTGCAGGAAGGCGTGGCCGACCCCGGGATAGACGCGATACTCGTAGTCGAGCCGCAGCCGCTTCACCGCCGTGTCGAGGCCGGGCAGCCCGGCGCCGATGCGCGCATCGTTCTCGGCGTAGACGCCGAGCCCCTTCGCCTTGATCCGCGCCAGCGCGACGGTGTCCGGTGCCGACCCGTAACAGACCACGAACGCCTTGAGGTTTGGATTGTTGGTCGCGTAGCGGAAGCTCTGGCTGCCGCCCCAGCAGAATCCGATCACGCCGATCTGATCGCCGCGCACCGCTTTGATGGTGTGGAGGTAGGCGTAGGTCGCGTCGAGATCGCGCGTCACCGCGTCGGGATCGAGTCCCGAAATCAGCCGGCGCGCCGAGTCGGAGCTCGCGGGCGTGCCGCCGCCGCGCGACAGCAAGTCCGGCCCGATCGCCACGAATCCCCGTTGCGCCAGGAGCTCGACCGCCGGACGCAGCCGGTCGCCCATGCCGTAGATGTCGTGAATCACGATCACCGCCGGCGCCGGGTCGCGGCGCTCCGGGTAGGCGAGATAGGCGGTGAGGGTGTCCTTGCCGCTGGCGTACTTCACGTACTCTGAATGAATATCGGCGGATAGGCGGATGGGCGGATGATCGGATGGCAAAGACCGCGCCCCTGTCAGAACCGCCATTCCCCCGATCACCAAATGTGCCCATCCGCCCATCCGCCGATCTGCCCTATTTCCCATACGTCACTCTCCAGATCCGTCCCCCCTGATCATCCGAAATCAGGACCGAGCCGTCGGGCAGCGCCAACACCGCCACCGGCCGGCCCCAGCGCGAGCCGTCGGGGAGCTGCCACCCGGTGACGAAGTCCTCGATCGAGGCGGCTTTGCCATTCTGCACCTTCACGTGGACGACCTTCGCTCCGGTGGGGATACTCCGATTCCACGAGCCGTGATAGGTGAGGAACGCATCGCCCTTGTAGCCCGGGAAGGCCGAACCGGTATAAAACGTGATTCCCAGCGGAGCCGAGTGCGCCTGGAACGTGATCGTCGGCGGCTCGACGGTGGAACAGTCGGCGCTCGCGTACTCGGGGTTCTGTTTCCCCGGCAGATAGCACTTCGGCCAGCCATAGAACTTGCCGTCCTTCAGGATGTTGAGGTGTTCGGGCGGCAGGTCGTCGCCCAGGTTGTCGCGATCGTTATTCGTCGCCCACAGCTCGCCGGTCGACGGATTGAACGCGAGTCCCACCGAGTTGCGCAGGCCCGTGGCAAAGCGGTGCTCGCCAGAGCCGTCGGCGTTGAAGCGGGTGACGGCCGCACGCCGCGGGTTCGATTCGTCGCAAATGTTGCACGACGATCCAACCGCCACGTACATGAGGCCGTCGGGACCGAACACGACCGTTCGGGTGCTGTGACCGCCGCTCGGCAGCCCATCGACGATCGTCTGCCCCGTGGTGCTCCCGGGCGCGAACCGCGTCACCCGCGTCATTTCCCCCACGTACATCGTGTCGCCGCGGAAGGCGATGCCGAACGGTCCGTTGAGGCCGGTCGCGGCGTCGCTCGTCGCCCCAGCGACCGAGTCGCCGTCGGCGTGGGCGATCTTGATCACCCTGCCGGGGCCCTGCAGCGCCGCGTAGACAGCGCCACCGGGTCCGAGCACCAGGTTGCGCACGCCGTCGGCGGTCGCGAACACATTGATCTTGAAGCCGGGGCGCAGATACAGCGTGTGTCCGGCCACCGGTTGGGCCACCATCCCCTCCGGTGGCGTCTGGCCTCCCACGGTTGCGCTGCCGCCGCAGGCAAGGGCGAACAAGGCGACGGACGCGAGTCGCTTGGACATATCGGATCTCCTCAGGGCAGTACGGTAGACTGCACCAGCAGGCGGCGGTCAGGATCGACACGAACGGTCGTCGGCGCCGCATCCATTTCCAGATACGCGATCGTCGTCCGGCCGTCGACCGCGTATACCCGCCGCGTCGCGGCCCCGGTGGCCGCAACGGCCTCGATCACGAGACGGGGCAACCGGAACGCGCCCCACTCCTCGGGTTGCGTTTGCGTGATGTCGAGCCGGACGCGATGCTCCACCGCCTCGTAGCGCCAGCGCACCTCCAGCTTCGGGGCCCCCGGCTGCCACAGCCACTGCCGGAAAAACGAGTCGAGACTGCGACCCGCGGCCTGCTCCATCACGCGTTGAAAATCACTCGACAGCGCGGTCGAGTCCCGGTACACCCGGTAGTACTCGCGGATCCCGCGAAAGAACGCCGAGTCGCCGACCGATCCCCGCAACATATGCAGCACCCAGGCGCCTTTTTGATAGCTGTTTTCGTTGAGGAGATTGTTCGGATCGTGTTCGGCGGTATCGACGAGCGGCCGATCCTGGACCTTGGAGTCGAAGTACGCACGCGCGTCCCGGGCAAGGCCCTCGGCCAGGACGGAGTCTCCGTGCAGCGCCGCCCCGACTACCAGATCGAAATAGCTCGCGAATCCTTCGGACAGCCATAGGTGGCTCCACTCGCGCTCCGTGACGGCGTCGCCGAACCACTGGTGCGACGTCTCGTGCCGCACCACCCCTTCCCGCATGGTGCGCTCGACGTACGGCTTCTCGGCGTAGAAGATGGCGGTCGAGTTTTCCATGCCGCCGTAGCGCGTCGAGGACTCGACGTGCGCCAGCTTCTCGTAGGGGAACGGGCCCACCAGCCGCTCGAGCGTCTCCACGATTTCTGTGGCCCTGAGAAACGGACCCGAATCGGCGAACGCCGAATCCTCGGGGTAGGCCCAGACGGTGATCGGGATCGTATCGCTGCCGTGGATGATGGGGCGATGTCGTGAGACGGTGAAAGGGGCGGCTCCCAGCACCATCGTGTAGGTGGGAATAGGACGGGTTTCAGTCCAGGTGCAGATGCGCTGGCAAGCGTCCGACGTCCCGTTGGCCACCACCCGCCACCCGGCCGGTGCCGTTACGCGGAAGCGCACCGTGGCCTTGTCGCGCGGGGCATCGACCGTCGGCAGCCAGGCGCGCGCTCGCTCGGGCCAGTTGTCGCCGAAGGCGGAGCGATGGCCGCGCGCGTTGGTCTGGATGATCAGCCCGTCCCGCGGGGCGCCCCGATAAAAGACCTCGACGGGACCCTCGGGACGCTGCGCATTCACCTGGATGGTCTTTCCATCATAGGTGAACGGCACGGCGTGCTGCGCGACACGCACCGAGTCGACGGTCAGGGCGACGAGATCGAGCCGCAGCGGGGCCGCCGGGTTTCCGCGGTAGCTGATCGCCGCGACTGCTGAAATGACGCTCCCGGTATCGGGTATCCGGATGGAAAAGGAGTAGCCGGTCACATCGATCCCCGATTGCTGCGCGACCGCGGGCACGCTCGCGATCATCGCCAGCAGCGTCCCGACTGCTACCGCCCTCGCCCGCCTTCTACCGCCCATTCGAATAGACCCCCACGAGCGCCGTCTCTCCGACGGGCATGCGCTCCCTGCTGCCCAGGGCGTCCGCTTCCGCCCGCTCGATCTCGCCCGTCACGTCCGCTTCGACCTTTTCGAGCTCCGCAGCAGACCACCCGGCTTCCTTGAGATACTCCTCGTACTGCCCGATCGGGTCCCGCTTGCCCCACTCGGCGAACAGCTTCGCCGGGAACGTGTCGCGCGCCTCGCGCTCGTCGTGCGTGGCATGCCCACCCATGCGGAACGTGCTGGCCACGAGCAGCGCCGGTCCCTGCCCGGAGCGGCAGCGCGCTGCGGCGATCCGTGTCGCCGCCCAGGCGTCGAGCACGTTGTTGCCGTCACAGCTCGCCCCCCACACGCCGTACGATGCCGCCCATTCCGCGAACGTTCCCGGGAGGTGGTGCTGCTCGAGCCGCGTCCCCAGCGCGACCAGATTGTTCTGCACGATGAAGATCGCCGGGAGCCGCTGTACCGCCGCGAAGTTCGTCCCCTCGTGGGCGGCGGCGCTCTTGGTCGAGCCGTCGCCGACCCACGTGAGGGCGACGCGCGGCTCGCCTTTCATCTTGAACGTCAGCGCGATCCCGGCGATCACCGGCACCATGTCGCCGACGTGCGAGATCGGCTGCAGCACTCCTCGTCCCAGGTTGCCGACGTGCAGGTCGCGGCCGTGCGAGGGCGAGTCGTCGGTCGCGAGGTAGGCGCGCAGCGCGTCGGCGATCGACATCCCCATCTCGATCACGGCGCCGGCGTTGCGAATCATCGGAGCGACGACGTCGGAGCCGCGCTGCAGCGCGTGCACCGGGCCGACGGTCGTCGCTTCCTCCCCGGTGCCCAGCCACGCCTTGGACAGCACGCCGGTGCGGACCCAGCGCTTCAGTGTGATGTCGTGCAGCCGCGTGCGCAGCAAACCGGCGTAGAGGGCGCGGTGGTCGTCCCGCTGCAGCGTGGCGACGAGGGCGTTCCGTTCGGGGTCCCGCTCGATCGTTTCGCGATAGGCGCGGACCAGGGTTGGATCGGGCTGCCAGTTGACGTATTCGGGTGGATCGAAAGCGGGAAAGCGCTTCACGTCACAATCACTTGAGCTTTTCCTTGAGCTTTCCGAACAGCCCGCCCCCGCTCCCGCCGCCCCCGCCGCCACCCGAGCCGTCGCTCTCCGAGAGCGCGTCGGCGAACTCGAGGGTGCTGCTGAAGCGGCCGTCGGGGTTGGTCTCGAGCGACTTCGCGATCGCCTTCTCCAGGCCCGCGGGGAGGTCGGGCCGGTAGGTGCGCAGCGGCACCGGGCTGCCGCGCAGCCGGGCGATCATCATCTCCTGGGCGTTGCGTCCTTGGAACGGCAGCTTGCCGCTGAACATTTCGAACGCGACGATGCCGAGGGCGTAGACGTCGGAGCGGGCATCGAGCGGTTTGCCGCGAATCTGCTCGGGACTCATGAACTCGGGCGTGCCGAGGATGATGCCGGTTGCGGTGAGCTTGGCGATCGACGGGTCGGCCCGCCGCTCCTTGGCGAGCCCGAAGTCCATGACCACCGCCCGGTCGGAGCCGTCGGGGTTGGGCACCAGCATGATGTTCTCGGGCTTCAGGTCGCGGTGCACGATCTGCAGCTCGTGCGCGTGATGCAGCCCGGCGCAGACCTGTCGCAGGATCGACAGCCCGACGGCGAGGTCCATCGGCCCGCCCCGCACCTCGCGGTCGGAGAGCAGCTCGCCGTGGAGGAACGGCATCACCAGATAGATGAGGCCGTCCTCGGATTCGCCGAGCCGCAGGATACGGCAGACGTTGGGGTGGTCGAGCCGCATCGCCAGGCCCGCCTCGCGGCGCAGCCGCTCCACCGAGCTCTTGTCGCTCGCCAGCTTGGGCGAGAGCACCTTGATCGCCACTTCCTGGCCGCTCGAGATCTCCTTG
>DATFSB010000163.1:0-2882 GCA_035262825.1 Gemmatimonadales bacterium
GCGACCGGCACGTAGGCGACGCGGCGCCGGCCGCCGACGGTGACCCGCGTCCACCCCAGCACGCCAAGGTCGCTCTTGCCGAGCCGCTCGGAGCTCAGGATGCGGTTGGGCCAGCGGTATACTGAGTCGCTCGCCGCCGCCCTCGTATCCATCCGGTAGTAGCGGCCGGCCTTGATCGTCTCGGCGCGCAGCTGGACCCCCGAGTCGGGCTTCGCGGTCCAGTGGATGACGAGGGGATCGTCCGAGTCGAGATCGTATTTCTCGAACGTCTCGGTGAACGAAGAAAGGAAGAGCGTGGTCCCTGCCACCTGGCGGGCGTACACACCCTCACAACGGTCGCCGCGGGCCTGGTAGCCGTTCACAGGGGCCGCGAGCTGCATCAGGCCCGAATCGCAGGCAGGCCTGGCCGGGGTCGCTTGGGCCGCGAGCGCTGACGCACCCACGACGAGCCACCCCCCGATGACGCACGTGCGTCGGAGAAGCACGTAGCTACTCCTTCAGAGTTTGCTGGGATGTAGAGATTGCAAAGATCATACTGCGCCGGAAAACGGCGGTTGGCTAGGGGAGGGACCGCTGCATTCGCGCAACGAATCTGCAGCTTCCGACAGGTCCAAACAGGAACCTGCACTACTAGACGCACAGTCGCGCAGGGGTGAACAGATGGGCGAAAACAGGTAGACCTATTCCCGCCAAACTGTTCTCCCCTGTGCGTCGGTGCGTCTAGAAGTGATTGTTCCTGTCTTTCCTGAACCGCTCCTTACGCGTGAACTCCGGTCCCGGCCCCCGCGGCACCCACCCCCGTGGCTCACGCGCCACAAGCAGTGTCCCATCCGGTTGGATCTTGCCCTTCAACACGACGAGCGCCGCGAGCCCGCGGAAGAACGGCAGTCCCCACTCGAGCGTGCCGTCCACCGTCACCTGGACCACCGGATCGTCGGCCTCGAACCAATCGCCGTTGGGGAATTGCAGCCGGTCGTGCACCACGATCGTATCGCCCGCGGCGCTGACTGTGACATAGTGCGTGTCGGCCTGCGCGACACTGACCCAGCGCCCGATGAACCGCGCGGCTTCGCGCGGGCCGGGGCGGTGCGCCGGGAATTCGAGCGGGATGAAGGTCGCCGGTGCGGGGGCGGCGCGCTCCCGCGTCAGTCGCTCTCGAAAGCTCTTCGACTCGTCTGAGGCGCCGAGGGCGTGCTCCCAGCGGTCGAGGGCGCGGGCGGCGTCGTCGAAGTGGCGCGAGTCGAGCGACATCCGCACCACCTTGGAGAACGCGTCGGCGGGAATCGGCGGCGCGTAGCCGACGCGGGCGGCGAGCGAATCGTAGCGCTCGAGCATCGCGATCGGCTGTGTTCCGGGGCGCCAGTCGGTCGGTAGAAAATCGGCGAACATCGTCTTCAAGCCGAGGATCATGCCGACTGCCGCCATGCTGGCGTGTGTCTCGCCCGAGGTCGAGAGGTGACGCACCATCGGCCGGTTGCCGCCCCACGCCATCGTATCGACCCCCATCCGCTCGGTGTTGACGAGCATCACCCGCGCCCGGCGCGCCGCGGGGGTGGCGAGGCTCGCTCGAGCCGCGCGCCATTCGGCGCCGCTGTTCCACCACGCCGACGGCTCCATGATGACGTAGCCGGTGAACAGGTCGGGGCGCTGCCCGATGGTGTAGAGCGCGAACAGCCCGCCGAGGGAGTGGCCGACGAGCACCCGCAGCGGCGCCGTGCGGTAGGAGCGGTCGATCCACGGCACCAGCTCATCCGACATAAAGGAAAGGAAGGCGGCGGCGCCGCCGGGGCGCTGTGCCTCGGGCGGCGGGTCGAATCCGGCCGCGGGAGCCGGGGTGTAGTCGTGGTTGCGGTCGATGTTGCGCACGCCGACGACGATCAGCGGTGGCAGCTGCGACATTGTGGCATAGAAGCGCGCGATGCTGGCGGCGATCTCGTGCTCGAACTCGCCGTCCAGGACGACGAGCACCGGGTAACGCTGCACGCTGTCGCGCTCGTATCCCGCCGGCAGAGCGACGTCGATGACGCGCGACTCGCCGAGGATGTGCGAGGCGAAGTGATACGACGTGGCCCTCGAGATCGGCGCACCGGAGTCGGCTTGGGCGGCGGCGAGGGTGGGGAGGGCGAGGGAAGCGAGGACGACGAGGCGGACCAGGCGGTTGGCCATGTGGGCTCCCGGACTTGGGTCAGGAAGACTAGGGCGTAATTACTTGGATGCGTGTGGGGTCCAAGGCGTCGCTTGGCTTCTAGTAGTGAGTGTACCAGTCCCTGAGTGGCTGAGGCATATTCCCGCCCATGTCGACGCAGTACGAACAGCTCGCCGAAGCCCTTGCCTCGAGCTACCGCCTGGAGCGCCCGCTCGGCGAGGGCGGCATGGCGACGGTCCACCTCGCCCACGACCTGAAGCATCGCCGTCCGGTAGCCGTGAAGGTCATCCGCTCCGATCTCGCGACCGCAGTCGGCGGCGAGCGGTTCTTGCGCGAGATCGAGATCGCGGCCGGCCTCAATCACCCCCACATCCTCGCCGTGCACGACTCGGGGAACGCGGCCGGCGTGCTGTACTACGTCACCCCATACGTCGAGGGCGAGTCGCTGCGGGCCAGGCTGCGGCGCGAACGACAGCTGCCGCTCGAGGAGGCGCTGCGGATCATACGCGAAGTCGCCGATGCGCTGGCGTACGCGCACCAACGCGGCGTGATCCATCGTGACATCAAGCCCGAGAACATCCTGATGCAGGCGGGACACGCGGTCGTCGCCGATTTCGGCATCGCGCGCGTGATCGATGCCGCCCGCGAGGCAGAGCGGTCTCCTGCTCGCACCGCTCTGACGGCGCCGGGTGAGGCGATCGGCACACCGGACTACATGAGTCCCGAACAGGTGCTC
>DATFSB010000164.1:0-2604 GCA_035262825.1 Gemmatimonadales bacterium
CGTGAGACCGACGGCGACTCTCATCGTGTGCCCTTTTTCCAGTAGAGGACGACCAACCCGATCAGCGCGAGATAGACGAGACCGGCCGCGGCCGCGCCGGCCGTGTGGTCCGACCAGAACACCTGGAGCTTGGTCGGTGCCGTGCCGAGTGTTGCGGGGAGCGAATCGACGCTGCCCTCGAGCGTGAGGGCCACCGCCTGCGAGTCGACCGCGATATTCGTGATCGAGCCCTGGAAGCCGTGCAGCTGCAGCGTCTCGCCCTTCTTTAGTATGTGGGGGGTGCCGCCGCCGCTCGTGACTGCGAACGTCCCGCTGTCGATCGTGGAGACCCGCTGATCGGCGTCCTGCCCGTCGTCGGTGCGGTAGTGGACGACGTCCTCGAAGCTCACGCCGACGATGTCGAGGGGCACCAGGGGGCGTGCGATCGCGGCGCTTGGGAGGCCGAGCTCGAACACGAGCGGCCCACGTGTCGCCGCGAGCTGAATCTCAGCAATGCCGAATGGGATCGTGTCCACCGGCTCATCCGCGACGTTGACCGCCATCCGCCCACTCACCGAAACGGGAAGGGCGGGCAGCGAATCACCAATCGTCAGCTGGACGATGCCCAGGGAGCCGGTGGGCTTGAGGGCGATCAGGCTGCGCGCAGGAAGGCGGATCGGGTCGATGCTGATAGTGCCGCTGTCCGGACGAACGGCTTTCAGGAACAGCGTTGCCGTGGTGACGGTGCGCGCCGGCTTCTTTCCGACCGCGGGAAGTGAGACTTCCTGCAGTCCCTCGAGCCCAAGAGACGAAAGAGTGAGCGCATGCTCCCACGGTGCCACTGCACTGGCGGTACGCAGCCACACACCCTCGGTGCGCAGGTCGGCGTGCACGGGCGCGCGTGCGACTTTCGCGGATCCTTTCGACAGGACGACGGCGCCCAGCCCCAGGAGCAGCACCAGGTTCGCAGCGGCGAGGATGGTGCGGGTGCCCGGCGTCACCCGCCGTCGCGGCGCAGGACCACGACCTCCCAGCGCATCGAGGAATTCTTCGACGTGCTGAAACCGCTGGTCCGGTTTCTTCGCCATCGCCCGGTGCACCGCCGCCGAGATGCGCGGCGGGATGTCGGGTCGAATCGTGCGCGGCTCGGGGACCGGCGTCGTGAGATGCTGGCTCAAGACGGCGTAGATCGAGTCGCCGGTGAAGGGCAGCTGTCCCGTGAACAGCTGATAGGCGAGAACGCCGAGGGAGTAGATGTCCGAGCGGGCGTCGACCGATGGATCGGCGGTGGCCTGCTCGGGGCTCATGTAGTACGGCGTCCCCATCACCATCCCGGTGGCGGTGAGCCCCGGCCCACTGGGGCCCGCGCCCGTCTGCCCGGTCTTCGCGATCCCGAAATCCATCAGCAGTGGGAGCCGCTTCGGTCCCTCGAGCATGATGTTGTCGGGTTTGATGTCTCGATGCACGAGCCCCACGGCGTGCGCGGCGGAGAGCGCGCCGCCGACCGCGCGCAGGATGTCCTGCGACTCGTCGACGGAGAGGCGGCCATGCTCGCGCAGATAATCGGTGAGCGTGACGCCGGAGACGAACGGCATCACGAGGAAGATCAGGTCGTCCTGGTCGCC
The DNA here is from genome assembly GCA_035262825.1 of Gemmatimonadales bacterium. Lineage (GTDB taxonomy): Bacteria > Gemmatimonadota > Gemmatimonadetes > Gemmatimonadales > GWC2-71-9 > DASTHG01. The sequence continues at coordinate 1,605 of DATFSB010000164.1, forward strand.
GATCGAATAGACCGGCACGATGTTGGGATGGCGCAGCGCCGCCAGCGCCTGGGCTTCGCGCTCGAACCGCTCCACGAAACCTTGAGCGGAGACGAGCTCGCGGCGCAGCAGCTTGACCGCCACGTCGCGGCGCAGTCGCACGTCGCGCGCGCGGTACACCACGCCGAAGCCTCCCTCGCCGAGTCGCGCGCCGAGCTCGAAGCCGTTGCCGAGCGCCGCCTGCAGCCGGTCGCGCAAGGCGTCGGGCTCGTGCGCCTCACCCAGGGTCCCGCGAGCGCCTTGTCCTTCACTGATGAGGGACGTCGGCGAGTCTGTGCGTTGTATCTCACCCCCTGAGGGCGCAATAGCCATGGCACCGATCAGGGACGTGGGTAGGTCTGACCCACAGTGCGGGCACACCAGTGCGTCCGATGGAACCTCGCGGCTGCACGAGGGGCAAGCGCGGGTTACTTGGGGGGGCATTCAGCGACAGTCGGAATGAGTAACAGATACTCGTGCGAGTAATTCCCGCGGGGACTCAATGTCGCTGAGATCTTCAATGAATAGAGTCCCGGTTTGGCGAGATCGGAGCGCCTCAGCGTAACGAGGACCGGGGAGCCAGCAGGATAGAATCCGCGGTTCAGCGCCGAGTCGTTCTTGATGACGTGCAGCACGGCGCCCGTCGAGTCGAGCATCGTCAGACCCACCAGCACCTCGGTGAGCCGCGTCTCAGTCGAAAAGGCGAGCTGCAACGGGCCGCAGGAGTTGGGGGCACCCTTCTGGGTGATTGCGACCGGCACGTAGGCGACGCGGCGCCGGCCGCCGACGGTGACCCGCGTCCACCCCAGCACGCCAAGGTCGCTCTTGCCGAGCCGCTCGGAGCTCAGGATGCGGTTGGGCCAGCGGTATACCGAGTCGCTCGCCGCCGCCCTCGTATCCATCCGGTAGTAGCGGCCGGCCTTGATCGTCTCGGCGCGCAGCTGGACCCCCGAGTCGGGCTTCGCGGTCCAGTGGATGACGA
>DATFSB010000165.1:0-10885 GCA_035262825.1 Gemmatimonadales bacterium
TTGGCGTCCTCGAGCTGGCGTTGATAGTTCTTGAGCTCGAGCCGCAGCTCCCGCCGCTGCAGCGCCTGATCCACCCGGGCGCGGACTTCGTCGAGGTTGAACGGCTTGCTGACGTAGTCGAGGGCGCCGAGGTGCAGGCACTCGACCGCCTTGTCCACATCTGCCACTGCGCTCACCATCACGACGGCAGTATCGGGCCAACGCTGCGTCAGATGGCGCAACAGGTTGGTGCCGTCCATCTGCGGCATGCGCAGATCGGAGATCACGAGCGGCGCGGGGTGCGTCTCCATCGCCTGGAGCGCTTCGACACCGGTGCCGGCCTCCCGGACCTCGAACCCGTCGCTTTCGAGCAGCTGCACCAGCACCCGTCGCAGCCGTGGCTCGTCGTCGACGACGAGGCAAGAGAGGCCATTCTGGCCGGGCATGGAGGCTTAACGTAAAGCTCGCTTGCCCGGGGCGAAAGGCGTCGGTACGTTCCCGCCATGACCCGGGGCCTAGACGCGGATTTGCAGCGCCGCCTCGCCACCAGAGCGGTGCACGGCGGGGTCGTGCCGGATCCGCTGGCAGGCGCAGTCATGCCGCCCATCTATCAAACCTCCACCTACATCCAGGACGGGCTGGGTAAGCATAAGGGCTACGAATACGCCCGTACGAAAAATCCGACGCGGGAAGCCTTAGAGCGCAACGTCGCCGCGCTCGAAGGCGGACGGCACGGATTCGCGTTCGGGTCCGGGCTCGCGGCGGTCGATGCGGTGCTGAAGCTGCTGTCGGCGGGCGACCACGTCGTGTGCGGTGAGAACGTTTATGGCGGCACGCACCGCCAAATGACCCACATCTGGGCGCGGCTCGGTCTCGCGTTCACGTTCGTCGACGGTGGCGACCTCGACGCGGTCGCCGGCGCCGTCACCCCCGCGACAAAGCTGGTGTACGCCGAGTCGCCGACCAACCCGATGTTGCGACTGAGCGACCTCGCCGCGACCGGGGAAATCGCGCAGCGCGCCGGCGCGCTGTTCGTGGTTGACAACACCTTCGCCACCCCCTGCTTCCAGCGGCCGCTCGAGCTCGGCGCCGACATCGTGCTGCACTCGACGACCAAGTACCTCAACGGCCACTCGGACATGGTGGGCGGGCTGCTGGTCACCACCCGAGAGGATCTCGCCGAGCGCCTCGGCTTCATCCAGAACAGCTCCGGCGCGGTTCCGGGACCGCTCGACTGCTGGCTGGCGCTGCGCGGCATCAAGACGCTGCCGCTGCGCATGCGACAGCACGACGCCAACGGCCGGCGCATCGCCGAATGGCTCAGCCACCACCCGCGGGTGCGCACCGTCTACTATCCCGGTCTTCCCTCCCATCCCCAGCACGACCTCGCCTGCCGCCAGATGACCGGCTACGGCGGCATGATGTCGCTGGAGCTGGGGGATGCCGCCTTCGCGCGGCGCGTGGTGGAGCGGACCCGCGTCTTCGCCCTGGCCGAGTCGCTCGGCGGCGTCGAGAGTCTCATCGGCCACCCCGCGACGATGACGCACGCCAGCGTCCCCCTCGAGCTGCGGCGCAAGATGGGGCTGACCGACAGCCTGATCCGGCTGTCGGTGGGCATCGAAGACGTGGAAGACCTGGTCGAGGACCTCGACCAGGCCCTGGCGGCGGGATGACCGTTCGCCGGACGCGGCTAAGAGCCGCGGCTCGGCTGACTGTCACGAATGTGACATTACAGTCGCTCTCAGCGACAGGTAGCCGAGTCGCGGCTATCAGCCGCGAAACCAACAGGAACCTGAACTACGTAGTTCAGGGTTCACACATTCGGAGCTCCCATGACTGACGCCACGAGCGGGCTGCCAGCAGCACGGCCCCGCAAGATTCTCACCCAGATCGCTCCCGTGTCGTGGGAGCATCCCGCCGACCGCGCCGCGCTGCAGTCGCTGCGCGCGGTGCCCGGGTTCGACGAGCTGCTGAAGAAGATCTACGGCTTCCTGGGCGAGCGCGGCGTGCGCCTCCTGTTTCAGGCGGACGCCGTCCGCGTCGGGCCGACGCAGTTCCCGCGGGTGAACCAGCTCTACACAGACGTATTGACCACGATGGACTGGTCGGAGCGCCCCGAGCTGTTCGTGTCGCAAACCCCGTTCGCCAACGCCGGGGCGTTCGGCATGGACAAGCCGTTCATCGTGATCAACTCCGGAGCCCTGAAGCTGCTCGATGACGACGAGCTGCGCGACGTACTGGGCCACGAGCTGGGTCATGTGATGAGCGGGCACGCCCTGTACCACACGCTGCTCGTGCTGCTGCTCAACGTCAGCTTCAGCGCCCTGCCGTTCCTGGCGGGAATCGCCATCCTGCCGATTCAGCTGGCGCTGATGGAGTGGTACCGTAAGAGCGAGCTGTCCGCGGACCGCGCCGGGCTGATCGCCTGCCAGGATCCGACGGCGTCGCTGCGCGTCAACCTCAAGTTCGCGGGCGGCGGCGACATGACGCAGATGGACTTGAACGCCTTCCTCGTCCAGGCCAAGGAGTACGAGGAATCGGGCGGCGCCATCGACCGGATCTTCAAGATTCTCGGCGTGCTGATGCGCACGCACCCCTTCAATACCGTGCGGGCGGCGGAGCTGCAGCGCTGGATCGAGGGGGGGGACTACGACCGTATCCTGCGCGGCGAGTACACCCGCCGCGGGACCGAAGCCGAGCAGCGGCCGCTCGACAAGGACATCGACGAAGCGCGCGATCACTACATGAAGGAAGCGAAGGCGGTCGTGAACGACGTGGTCGACTCAGCCAAGCGTGCGGCCCAGGCGTTCTCGGACGCAATGAAGAAGAAGTGACGTGCGACCTTATTCCGGGTCGTCCTTCAAACCGATCAACCCGAGCCCGATCCCAGCAGAGAGGACTTGGTGTTTCCACCCGGTGGCAAACGGTGGCCGGCCGGCGGCGTAGGTGAGGTTCCCGATCGAGCCGTAGAAGTAACTCACGCGCGGGACCAGGATGATGTAAGCGGCACCCGTATTGAACAGTCTCAAGTCGTATCCGATGCCGGCCATCAGGGCCCACCCCTTGCCGTAGGCAACGGTGTCGCCCTTCAGCCCCACGGCGGCCTCAGAGGGGCCAGCGCCGGCCTCGACGAACAGACGGCGGCGGACCGTCGGGTAGTAGTGCACAAACAATGTCCCGGTGTTGGTCGCTTCGGAGTCCGCGGGATCGCGCGCCCACGTGTCCACTCCAACACCGATTCCCACACGCCGCGTGAGCGGTTGGACAACGCTGATCGCGAACGACGGGCCGTGAAGATTCCAACCACTCCTGCAGCCGTCACAGGCGATACGCGCGGCGCCTGTGCCAAACCCGAACTGGAACCACAACGCCACGGAGTCACTCTGGGCTGAGGCAGGTTTGCCGGATGCAAGCAGGATGACCGCGGCGACGACCACCGAGCGAGCCGAGCGCATGATCCCTCCCCGTCAGAGCCAGATACCCGAAGAACAGGGAGAGGAGTAGCAGCCCCGTCTCAAGCGAGTTTCAAGAACCCTTTCAGTCCGACCGTTCCGTGGCGATGTTCCAGACCTCCATGAGCATTGGGACATGAGGGTCCTGGTCGTCGGCGGGGGCGGCCGGGAGCATGCCCTCACGTGGCAGCTGCACCAGGACGACCCCGCCACGACCATCTTCGCGGCGCCCGGCAACCCCGGGACGGCCAAGCTCGCCAAGAATCTTCCCATCGCGGCGACCGATCTGGACGGCCTGGTCGACGCCGCCGTCGCCAACCGCGTCGACCTGGTCGTCGTCGGTCCCGAAGCCCCGCTGGCCGCCGGGCTGGTCGATCGCCTGCAGACCCGAGGGCGTCCCGCCTTCGGGCCCAGCGCCGCCGCGGCCCGCATCGAATCGTCCAAAGCGTTCGCCAAGACCGTCCTGACCGAAGCCGGCGTGCCGACCGCGGCGAGCGCGACCTTCTCCGCCGTCGCGCAGGCGGTGGACTACATCGACCGCCACGCCGAGCCCCTCGTCGTCAAAGCATCGGGACTCGCGGCCGGGAAGGGCGCGGTGGTGTGCGCCACAAAGAAGGAAGCCGCGGAGACGGCGCGCGCCTTCCTCGAGGGGAAGCTGGGCAGCGCCGGCGAGGAGATCGTGGTCGAAGACTTTCTCGCCGGAGAAGAGCTGTCCGTCCTGGCGCTCACCGACGGCGAGCAGATCGTGATCCTGCCGCCGGCCCAGGACCACAAGCGCCTCGGCGAAGGCGACACGGGGCCGAACACCGGGGGGATGGGTGCCTACACCCCGGTCAGTCTCGCTACCGCGCCGCTGCTGGACCGCGTGCGGCGCCAGGTGTTCGAGCCGACCCTCGCTTCGCTGCGGGCTCGTGGTACGCCCTACAGCGGAGTGTTGTATGCCGGTCTGATGTTGGCCGCCGACGGCACCCCGTGGGTGCTCGAGTTCAACTGCCGGTTCGGGGATCCGGAAACGCAGGTCGTGCTCCCCGCCACGGGCGGCGGGCTGAGCGGCCACCTCTACGCGATCGCGCGCCACCAGTGGCACGCCGGGACGAAGGTATTAGCGGCGCAGCGCGCTGCAGTGACGACCGTCCTCGCCGCCCGCGGCTACCCCGACCACCCCGACAAGGGTGCGGCGATCACGTTGCCCAAACTGGGGAAGGACATCCTCATCTTTCATGCGGGGACGGCGCGTGATGCCGACGGCACGTTGCGGGTCGCCGGCGGGCGGGTGTTGAACGTGACCGCGGTCGCTCCGAGCGTCGCGCAGGCAGCCGCCGCGAGTCGCGCCGCCTGCGCCCAGATCGAGTTCGACGGCAAGATCTTCCGCTCGGACATCGGGTGGCGGGAGGTTGCGCGTGCCGGAGCTGCCTGAGGTCGAGACGATCGTCCAGGGCGTCGCCCCGCGGCTCGTGGGGCGTCGCATCCGGACCGCCCGCCTCACCAAAAGCGACGTGCTGCGACAGGTGTCGCGGCGTCGGCTGCTGGACACCCTCACCGGCAACACCGTCGTCCACGCGCAGCGCCGCGCGAAGCACGCCGTGTTTCTCTTGAAGAGCGGTCACCGCCTCGTCGTCCAGCCGCGCATGACGGGATCGCTGATCGTCTACGACCGGCCGCTCACAAAGGACGAGGCGCGCTACGCGGTGCTGGTGTGCAGCCTCAGCGGCGGCAGTCAGTTCGTCTACCGCGACGTGCGGCGCCTCGGCACCGTCTGGCTGCTCGACGATCGCGGCTGGGCGCGCTATACCGGCCGCATCGGACCGGAGCCGCTGGAGCCGGAATTCACGGTCGAGCGCTTCACCGAGGCGTTGGCGGGGTCCCGGGCGTCCGTCAAGAAGGTGATCATGGACCAGCGCCGGCTCGCCGGCGTGGGCAACATCTACGCGAACGAAGCGCTGTTCGATGCCGGGATCGATCCATCCCGTCCAGCCAACCGGCTCACGCCCGACGAACGGCGCGATCTGCATGCGGCGATTCTCGACGTGCTGCGCCGCGCCCTGCGCGCCTCAGGGACGACGGTGCGCGACTACCGGACCGGCACCGGAGAGCCCGGCAGTTTCCAGTTGGAGTTGAAGGTGTACGACCGCGGCGGCGAGCCCTGCGTACGCTGCGGCCATCGGCTCGTGACGACGCACGCGATCGATCTGCGGCAGACCACGCTCTGTGCATTCTGCCAGCGCTGAGATTACACTCTTCGAATACCCACCAGAGTGAGGCAGTCGTATGCGGTGCGTCGTGTGGGCGGTCGTCTTGGGGCTCGTGGCATCTGCTCGGGCACCCGCGCAGGAGACCTCGCCGGGCGAACGGTTACCAGTCACCAAGCACGTGTTGCCGAACGGAATGACGTTTCTGCTGCTGCGGCGGGAGGGCGCTCCCACGGCTTCGTTCGTCACGCATTTCCGCGCTGGCGGAGTGGACGAATGGACCGGGATCTCGGGCACGGCCCACCTGTTCGAGCACATGCTGTTCAAGGGAACGACGACGGTCGGCACCACGAACATCGCCGCCGAACAAGCCTTGTTCCCGGTGATCGATGCGGTCGCGGACTCGTTCACTGCGGAGTTCCGCAAAGGAGGGGGGACCGACAGCACGCGACTTGCCGCTCTGCGGGACCGCCTCAAACAGCTGGAAGACTCCGCCCGTCGCTTCGACGTGTCCAATGAGCTCGACCGGATTCTCACCGAAAACGGCGCCCAGAACCTCAACGCCTCCACCGCCAACGACCTGACGAATTACTTCTTCCAGCTCCCCGCCAATCGGGTCAAGCTCTGGTTCATCCTGGAGAGTGACCGCATCCGGCACCCCGTCCTGCGCGAGTTCTACTCGGAGCGCGAGGTCGTGATGGAAGAGCGCCGCTTGCGGGTCGAGACGCAGCCCGGCGGCCTGCTGCGCGAGGAGTTTCTCCAGGCAGCCTTCCGCGCCCACCCGTACGGCCGGCCCGTCGTCGGCGTGGCCAGTGAGATTCAGGCCGTCACCCGACGTTCGGCCGAGGAGTATTTCCACCGGTTCTACGGCCCGAACAACGCCGTGGTGGCGATCGTGGGAGACATCGACGTGGATACGCTGGCGGCCTGGGCCGATCACTACTTCGGCGACATTCCCGCGGGGGAGCCCCATCGTCCCGTCGTCACTCAGGAGCCGCCACAACGCGGTGAACGGCGCATCGACGTGGAATTCGACGCCAACCCGCAGGTGTTGATCGGCTACCACGTGCCCAACGCGCAACATGCCGACGCGCCGGCGCTGGAGATCCTCGCCGCGGTGCTGACGGGCGGTCGCACGTCGCGTCTGTACCAGCGGCTGGTCATCCGGAATCGCATCGCGACGTCGATCTTTTCGTTCCAGACGCCGGGCCAGCTGTATCCCCGTCTGTTCACGTTCAGCGCAGTGCCGATCGCGCCGCACACGACGCAGGAGATTGAGGCGGCCGTCTACGAGGAGCTCGCCACGCTCGCCGCGACGCCGCCCACCGCGGCGGAGCTCGAGCGCGTCCGCAACCAGGTACAAGCCGGAGCCATCGAGCGCCTCCAGGACAACTTCGGGGTCGCGTTCCAGCTGTCGCGCAGCGAAGCGCTCTGGTACGACTGGCGCCAGACGTTTCGCGATGACGCCGCGGAGTTGCGGGTGACCGGCGCCGACGTGCAGCGGGTCGCCCGTTCCTACTTCTCGAGAAGCAACCGCACCGTCGCGACGCTTGTCCGCCCCGCCGCGGCCGACACGACTGGAAGGAGCCGCTGATGCGCGTCCCTTTGATCGCCGGCCTCATGCTCTGCACGCTCCCCCTCACCGCCGCCGCACAGCAGCCGGGCGACACCCGGGCCCAGATCTCGGCGCTGCGGTTTCCGCCGCTGCGATTCAGTCCGCCGACCCCGAAACGGGTGACCCTCTCCAACGGCGTTCCGGTCTACCTCCTTGAAGACCACTCGCTGCCGCTGTTCGACGTCGAGGTCGTCTCGAAAGTCGGGGTCGCCAACCTGCCGGATTCGCTGTGGGGTGTCGGCTGGCAGGCCGACAACCTGATGCGTACCGGAGGAACGCTGACCCTGAGCCCCGATTCGGTGGATCAGCTCATCGAGTTCTACGCGCTCAACGTGTTCATCTCGACGGGCAACGAGCAGAGCAACGCGTCCTTCAGCGGCCTGTCGCGCTATCGCGACCAGATGCTCGATCTCGGGTTCGATCTGCTGCAGCACCCGCGAAACGACTCATCGCGGGTTCGCATCACGGCCGATCAGCAGCTCGAAGCCTGGCGGCGGCGCAACGACCAGCCTGGCTCGGTGCTGGGCCGCGCGTGGAATCAAGTGATGCTGGGCGACCACCCGCTGGGTCGGACGCAGGTGACCCCGGTGGAGGTCGCGGGATTCACGCCCGCCCGGTTCCGCTGGACGCAGCAGCGCATCTTCTGCCCGCAGAACCTGCTGATCGGCATCTCCGGTGACTTCGATGAGCGCTCGCTGCTCGCGAAGCTGGAGCGCCTGTTGCGCGGCTGGCCGGCGTGCGCGGCGGGACTGCGCCCGGTGCCGCCACTTACGATCACGCGGGGACCCAGGCTGATTCTCATCGAGAAAGACGTGAATCAAACGAACATCCGGATGGGGCATGCGGGCAGCCTGAAGGTCGCCAATTCGCCCGAATACTTCGCCGCCCAGGTCGCCGACTTCCTCCTGGGCGGTGGCGGCGGGTTCAATTCGCGGCTGCTGGCGCGTGTCCGCAGCGATTCGGGATTCGCATACGGCGTGTTTTCGAACTGGGGCGCCGACACGAAGCGGGAAGGCGTGTTCTTTGCCGGCGCCCAGATCCGGGCAGAGAAGACCGTCGCAGGTCTGGCGTTGATGCAACGCGTCATCGGCTCGATGGCGAGCGAGCCCGTCTCCGCTCGCGACGTCCAGCTCGCGCGGGACAACGAGGTCAACGGCTTCGTCTTTCAGTTCCAGAACGCCGGACAAATAGTGCAGCGGCAGCTCAACTACGCCATCCAGGGGCTGCCCGCGAACTGGTTCGACGTGTACTTAAAGGGCATCCAGGCCGTCACCCCCGATCAAGTGACCGCCGTGTCCCGCAGCTATCTCCACCCCGATCGGCTGGTGACGCTGGTCGTCGGCAAGTCGGCCACCTTCGACAAGTCACTGTCGACGTTGGGATCGGTTACGGTGATGCCCGTGGACTCGATCCACCGGTAAGCGACACGATTCTCCCCCGTGGCGGGATTCCCGGCTCGAGCTCGAGAATCGCCACGCTCACGGGAAGGTTGAAGCGCCGCGGACCCGCACTCCCCGGGTTCACGACGGTCACGGTGCGGTCGACCAGCTCGAGCAGCGGCTTGTGGGTATGTCCGTAGACGATGATTTCCGCCGTGGGAAATTCCTCGTGCAGCTTCGCCGGCGTGGGGGAACCGAGCTGGTCGCCGTGCGTGACGACGACGTCGAACCCGTCGAGCTCTACGGTGGCAACCTGCGGCAGCCGGCTGCGCAAATCGGGACCATCGGTGTTGCCGAACACCGCGGTGACCGGCGCCAGCGCCTCGAGCTCCACCATGATCTGCCAGCTGCCGACGTCGCCGCCATGGAGGATGTGATCGACCTCGGCGAAGACATCAAACACCTCGGGGCGCAGCTGGCCGTGGGTATCGGAGATGATGCCGAGCCGCATGGAAGCGAGCTACTCGCCTCCCCAGCGCTTGACGAGGGCGATCTCGAGCCCCAGCTGATCCAACACCCGTTGCACGATGAAATCGACCAGCTCCCGCACCGCCTGCGGCCGGTGGTAAAACCCGGGTGCCGCGGGAAGCACGGTGGCGCCGGCTTCCGTGGCGAGGGTGAGGTTGCGCAGGTGCACGAGCGAGAGCGGCGTCTCGCGCGGGACGAGCAGCAGCGGCCGCCGCTCCTTGAGCGTGACGTCGGCGGCACGCTCGATCAGGCTGCGGCTCGTGCCGTGGGCGATGGCGGCGACGGTCCCCATCGAGCAGGGGCAAACCACCATGCCGCGTGTCCGGGCCGAACCCGACGCCGGCGCCGCGCCGCGATCCTTGTCGTCGAATACCTGCACGCTGTGCCACTCACCGCCCGTCGCCTTGCGCAGCGCGGGCTCGCCCTCGATGCCGCACTCTTCCTCGAGCAGCCGCCAGCCGTGGGCCGAGACGAGCAGCCACGTCGGGACCTGGTGGGTGGCAAGCACTTCGAGCAGCCGTACCCCGTACGGCGCGCCCGATGCGCCGGTGATGGCCAGAACGACGGGTTGCGTGCTCACCGCCCGCGGCGATTGGGGGTGACGGACTTCTTCGGGTGGGCGGGGGGACGGGGAGGAGGCGATTGCGGATTGCGGATTGGCGATTGCGGATTGGACCGGGAAGGGTTCGTGCGCCGAGGACCAGCGACCGACGCCAGAACTGCAATTCCGCAATCCACAATCCGCAATCCGCAATTCACAAGATCCGATCTCCCATCGCCCCGAGGAACACCACCACGCTCACGATGCCGTTCATCGTGAAAAACGCCGCGTCGAGACGGCGCAGGTCGCCCGGCTTGACGAGCTGGTGCTCGTAGGCGATGAGCGCCGCCCCGATGGCCACGCCCACGTAGTACACGGGCCCCAGCCCGGCGCCCCAGCCGAACGCCACCAGCGCGATGAGGGCGAGGCCGTGCAGCACTTTGGCGAGGAAGATTCCGCGCGCGGCCCCGAACCGCACGATCGCCGAATGCAGACCCGCGCTGCGGTCGAATTGCTCGTCCTGCAGCGCATAGAAGATGTCGAAGCCCGCGACCCAGAACGTCACTGCGGCGGCGAGCGCCCACAATAGCCACCCCGGCTCGCTCCACTGCCCCGTCACGGCGAGGTATCCCGCCGGGCCGGCGATGGCATCGCCGAAGCCGAGCCAGAGGTGCGACCACCAGGCGAATCGTTTGGCGTAGCTGTACAGCATGACGACGGCGAGAGCGACCGGGGACAGCGCGAAGCACAGCGGATTGAGCAGCCCGGTGGCGCCCTCGAACACGACCGCTGCGAGGCCGACGGCGATCCACGCCTGGGCGACGCTGAGGCGTCCCGATGGCAGCTCGCGGGCGCGGGTGCGCGGGTTCTGCGCATCGAGCTCTTTGTCGGCGATGCGGTTGAACCCCATGGCCACGAAGCGGGCCGCGGTGAACGCCAGCGCCACGAGTCCGATCATGCGCCACGTCACCGGAGCGACGCGCGATGCCACCACCACGCCGAGCAGCGCGAACGGCAGCGCGAAGACGGTGTGCGGCAACTTCACGAAGTTGACGTAGCGGACGAGGAGCGACTCCCCGGCGAACGTCTGGCCTTCAGCGCTCAATGCCCAGCTCCCGCCACATCGCATCCACACGACGTTTGGTCTCGGCGTCCATGACGATGCGATCGGGCCAGTCGCGGTCGAACCCTTCCTCTTTCCA
>DATFSB010000166.1:0-10409 GCA_035262825.1 Gemmatimonadales bacterium
TTCCCGCCGGCGGCGTAGTTGCCTTCGAGATCGATACTCGCGTTGTACTTGGCGCTGTCGCTGGTGTCGTAGTTGCCGAGCCGCAGCTGCACACCATCGATGCCGGGAGAGAAATAGAGCAGATTGTCCTTCGCCACCATCCCGCTAATCACCGCCGGAGCGCTGATCAGGAGATTGATCTCGGTCGACTGTCCTCCAGCGATCGACCCGTTGTTGAACGAGACATTGCCCTCGACGTCGAAATTGCGGAGCAGCGAGTCGCTGCCCTCGTAGATCTGAATGCCGCGAGCAAAATTGTTGAAGAAGACGTTGTCGGTGATGTACTTCGTGCCGGTGGTACTGTTGTGCGCGTAAATCCCGTGATCGATGTTGTTGCGGAACCCGTTGTTGTAGATGATGCAGCCATACAGCTCCACGCCGCTGCCCGACTCCGCCCCCATGCTGACCCCCGAAAACCCGGCATCGTGCAGCACCAGATTCACGAACCGGCCGTTCACCGTGTTGGCCTCGAGCACGCGATCGACGATAGTGAGGGGATTCGTCTGCAGGATCTCGAATCCCCAGAACGTGAGATCCGATCCCTGCGCCGCGAGCGACCCGTTGATCGTCGCGCGCTCCCCGGGGTACCCGCGGAACACGATCGCATGGTCCGGAAGTCCCGTGAGGGAGGTCTCGAAGCTGCCGGTGTAGGTGCCGACGCGCAGCCAGACGGTGTCGCCCGCCTGGATGGAGCGCCCATGCCCGCCGGCGAGCGCCGTGGCAAGGTCCCAGGGGGCGGAGTCGCTGCCGTTGCCGGAGCTTGTCCCGTAGGGTGGCGCTTCCACGTAATAGCCTACCCGCGTCCCGGGCGGCGGTTTGGGAGCGGGCGGCGGCCCCAATCCCGAATCCGATCGCGCGCAGCCGACGAGCACCACGACGAGGAGCGTGCGGTACCTCGGACGCATGCCCTGCCCTCCGGTTTCATTTATCTGGGACTGCAACGTGTTGGAGACGGTTACACAGGCACGGGGAGCCCGACGAGGCACGCCCCCCGGCCAATAATAACCGCCTGCCGGAGGGCGCCGCTGCATCTGTCGTGCCTCGCACTTGCGGTGGGGTCACCGCCACCCGGAGAACCGGGTGTGGGATGCGCGCAACACGCCTGGCTGTCAGCTACTGCTGTTCAACTGCTCCTGCATCAGGTCCCTGCCCCTTCGGCCGGCAAACCCCTCCGAGGTCGAACGGCAACGCGTAGAGGACAGACGCGAAGTCGATGGCCGGGCTTCCGGACTTGAGGTAATAGTCGTTGGAATACCCCTGATGCGTGGTCGACGGCACCGAGCTCACCGGATTCGCGAGCAGCGGGTCGGCGACGACATTGTTGGTGACCGTCGCGTTCGCGTCCCAGTTACTCGTCCCGGACGTGCCGTTGTTCCACAAGATGTTGTTGATCTCGATGTTCGTGGCACCGCCGGCTGACCCGCCCGTATTGATGCCCACGCCGTCGTTCACGTTGCCGTTGTTCATTACGATGTTGTTGGCGAAGGTCCAGGCATACGTGCTTTCGGCGATGTCCATCCCGGAGCGGCCGTTGCCGACGACGGTGTTGTTGATCACGAGGATGTGGTTGGCCGTGAACCGCGCCGACAGCCCCTTGGCGCGGTTGTGCTCGAGGATGTTGTTCGCCACGACGCCCCGCGTACCCACATGGTAGTAGATGCCGTGGGACGTGTTGATCTGGCTCGTGTCGTTGAACCCGCCGTTGTCGTGGATGTAGTTGTTGAGAATCCAGATGTCGTCGCCGCCGGCCGAAATGCCGGCGTGCCACCCGTCGTGGTAGACCTCGGAGTTGGATACCTCGACGTGATGCGTCTGCCCGGGGGTCATCAGAATCATGTTGTCCCCTTGCCGGGTCGTGGCGCCCCACGTCCCGCACGTCGGACCCTCGGCGACGATGTTCGAGAGGCGGAAGTACGAGCCGTCGATGCGGATCTGGCCGTGCAGCACCGCCGCCTCACCGGGATATCCCTGCACGGTGATCGGCGCGGTGAGCGTTCCGGCGTGACTGAATGTCGCGGCCGAGCAGAAGCCGCCGTACGTACCGGCACGCAGGTAGGCGATCTGGCCGGGTTGCAGCGCGTCGAATGCCTTCTGCAGCGTCCGCCACGGCTGATCGATCGTACCCGGATTGTTGTCGGAGCCGCTGTTGGCGGACACGTAGAAAGCCTGTCCACCGGACAACGGCATCCTCGGGTACACTGCGTTGGGCCACGCCCCCGGGCATCCGCCGGTTGGAGGCGGGGGTGGTGGCGGCGACGACCCGGTCACCGTGATGGCAGCCTTCGCGGTTTGCCCTTCACACGTCGCCGTAATGGTGGCGCTGCCGGACGCGACGCCGGTGACCAATCCGGAGCCGTTCACGGTGGCGATCGCGCCGGCGCTGGAAGACCAGGTGATCTTGCGTCCGCTCAGCGTCGCGCCGCTCGCATCTGTGACGGTCGCTTGCAACTGTACCGTGCCGCCGGCCGTGATATTCGCGTCGGCCGGCGCGACCACGATCGATGCGACGGGCTGGCTGGTAACGTTGATGAACGCAGTGTCGGACAGCGTGTTGACCGTCGCGATCAACAATGCCTGCCCGGTGTCGGCGCCGGCTTGAAAATGGCTGGCGTGGGTGCCGCCCATCGTGCTGGTATCGACAAGCGTCCCCTTCCCGACGAGCTGCCAGGTGAGGGTGTTCTGCGCGGTGTCCCCGGCGCCCGTCACGGCGACCGCCTGAAATCCTTGCGTCCCGTTGGGGGGCAGGGCCACGTTCTTCGGGGTGATCGTGACGCTCGCGACGGCGCCCGGGTTGCCGAGCGTTCCGCCGCCCCCGCCGTTCGACGACGTCGGTCGCTCGGTTGCACAGGCCGTCAGCATCGCGATCAGTGTCAGCACGCCTCCCCAAGCTAAGGGGCGGCGCGCCAGTCCAGGAATCCGGATCATGGGCGCAGCTCCTTGGCTCAGTGGCACGTGCCGGTGCCGCTATCGGTGAACGTCTGTCCCGCGATCGGGACGAATTCCCAGCTGTAGGTCCCGTCGCCGAGCGTGAGCTTGAGCACGCCGTAGGTCGTCCCGTTGAAGACCTCACTGTTCGGGAGCGGCGTGCCTTCGTCGTTGTAGTGGCTCTCGCCACCGGTGCCGGAGATGATCTCGCGGATCCCGTTGGTGGGGTCCGCCGCGCCCGTGGGCGTCTGGGGCGCGAACCGCTCGTAGTTGTGCTCGTGCCCGTTGAGAACCAGGTCGGCGTGGAAGTCGTACAGCGCCTGCCACAACGGCTGCGCCGACGACAGGCTGCCGTGATTCGTGCCGCTCGAGAAACGCGGCTTGTGCCAGTAGGCGAGGATGCACTTCTGCGCGGTCGCGGCGAGATCGGCGCGCAGCCACGTCTCTTCGGCGCCGCCGGCGCTCATCGACACCTCGCTGTTGAGCGAGATGATGTGCCAGCTGCCGAGGTCGAAGCTGTAGTAGCCGCGGCCCGCCGGCCCGGCGAGCGCGCCCCAGTAGTTGTAGTAGCCGGTCGCGCCACTCGTGTTGTAGTCGTGGTTGCCCGGGGACGGCTTGGTGCGCGCCTTGTGCCGGCCCCACGTCGGATCGAAGCACTGCGCGTACTCCGTGTCAGTGCCGCTCGAATACACGTTGTCCCCGAGCGTGAACACCGTGCCCGGGATGGCGTCGAGCAGTTTTGCAGTCGCTTCGTCGTTGTCGTTACCGCAATCGGAGATGTCGCCGGCGCCGACGAAGACGGTGCCGCCTGTCGTGGTGACGATCGACACGGCCGCGGTATCGGCGAGCGTACCGCTGCTGTCGACGGCGATCACGTGAAACGCCCCGGCCGTCTGGCCGGCCGTGTACACGCCCGCCGCCGTGATCGCGCCGCCGGTCGCCGAGTACGTCACCGCCACGGCGACCGAGTCGCCGGTGCTCATCCGCCCGTAGGCGGCGAACTGTTGCGAGCCCCCGACGGTGAGAACGGCGGTCGATGGCGTGAGGATGACCTGCGCGAGCACCGGCGGACCGGCCACGGTCACCGTGACGGTCGCGGTATCGGCGAGCGTGCCGCCGTGCTGCGTCGCGACGACGGCGAAGCTCCCGGCGACCGCTCCCGCCGTGAACAACCCGGTCGAGGTGATGTCGCCACCTGAAGCCGTGAAGTCGACCGACACGCCCAGGCTGTCGCCGGCGCTGTCGCGCCCATAGGCGTTGAACTGTTGTTTGGATCCGGCGGCGATGGTCGCGGTCTTGGGACTCACGACCACCCGGGTGAGGTTCGGTGGGTTACTGAGATTGGTGCCTTGATCGTTGTTGGAGCAGGCTGCGGCGATGCACACCGACACGACGGATGGTAAGAGCAGGCGCACTCCGGTGCGCCCGCCCAGGTGCAGGCGGAACATGGCGACGCCCTCCGCGTTGCCGTGAAACAGCGTGGGCCGCCGACGCTCGACCCGTAGTCGAAACGCTGGCGGCCCGGCCGGCACTTAGCGGAGCAGATCCGCGAGAGCCCCGAAACTCTGCGTCATCGTCTTTCGACGACTTTGCTCTGAGCAGCGATCTTATGGACGACACGGGCTTGCTCTGGTGGGCGCGGAGCTACCGCGACGGCCGACACCGCAACCAAAGTTGATCCGCCGCAATCAGCCGCAGCGGCATCTGTCCGTGGATCTCTGCGCCTACCCGACATGCGATCGCCGTGTTCCGCGGAAGCCCCGGTGTTTCATTGCGCCGCGGATGCCGAGCGTCACGCGAGTGATGAACGTCACCCGCTGCCCGGCCGCACTCCTGACGCAGCATGACGACGCTGCGATGTGGAACGGAGTGCGACCGGGTGGTTCACATCGCTACTGCTCGTACACTCCCGCGTCGGGCCCCGTGGAACGCGGACGACAGGTCCAGCCGAGCGCGAACGGCAGCGCGTAGACGCGACTCGCGAAGCCCAGCGCGCGACTCCCCGCCTGCAGGTGATAGTCGTTCGAGTACGCGGCGTGGGTAGTCGAGGGTACCGAGCTCGCGGGGTTCACCAGCAGCGGGTTCGCCACGATGTTGTTGGTCACGGTGGCGTTCGAGTTCCAGTGGCTCGTACCGGACGAGCCGTTATTCCAGAAAATGTTGTTGACCTCGACGTTGCTCGTCCCGCCGGCCGAACCGCCCGTGTTTATGCCGACGCCGTCGTTCACGTTGCCGTTGTTCATCACGATGTTGTTCGCGAAGGTCCAGGCGTACGTGCTTTCGGCGATGTCCATCCCGGAGCGGCCGTTGCCGACGACGGTGTTGTTGATCACGAGGATGTGGTTGGCCGTGAACCGCGCCGACAGCCCCTTGGCGCGGTTGTGCTCCAGGATGTTGTTGGCCACGACGCCCCGCGTACCCACATGGTAGTAGATGCCGTGGGACGTGTTGATCTGGCTCGTGTCGTTGAACCCGCCGTTGTCGTGGATGTAGTTGTTGAGAATCCAGATGTCGTCGCCGCCGGCGGAGATCCCGGCGTGCCACCCGTCGTGGTAGACCTCGGAGTTGGATACCTCGACGTGATGCGTCAAGCCGGGCGTCATGAGAATCATGTTCTCGCCCTGCTGCGTCGTCGCACCCCACGTGCCGCAGGTCGGACCTTCCGCGACGATATGCGTGAGCCGGAAGTACGAGCCGTCGATGCGGATCTGGCCGTGCAGCACCGCCCGCTCGTACGGATATCCCGCGACCGTGATGGGCGCGGTGGCAGTACCGGCACGCGAAAAGGTGGACGAGGTGCAGAACGCGCCGTACGTGCCCGCCCGCAGGTAGGCCGTCTGCCCGGGCTGGAGGGCGTCGAATGCCTTCTGCAGCGTCTTCCAGGGTGCCGACCACGTGCCAGTGTTCGCGTCGTTCCCACTCGACGCGGAAACAAAGAAGGCCTTCCCCGTCGACAGCGGCAGCCGCGAGTACACGGCGCCAGGCCAGGGCGTGCCGCACCCGAGGGTGCCATACACGCTGAGCGCCGCCGTGCCGCTCTTGCCTTCGCACGTCGCGGTGATGGTGGCCGAGCCGACGGTGAGATCCGCGACGATGCCGCCGCTGCCGGCCGACGCCACACTGCCATTGCTGCTCGACCAGGTGATCGTGCGACCCGTGAGCACGACGCCCGTGGCATTCTTCACCGTGGCCTGGAAACTCGAACTCAATCCGATTGTGGCGGCAACCGTCGACGGAGTGACGACGACCGAGGCGACCGGATCGCTTGCTGAAGATGCAGCGATGTCGGCCCGAACAGCGTCTGGGGCCGTTTGATCGTTCGTACACGCGGCGATTCCAATTGCACCGGCGACCCAGCACAGGCGCCGGACGACGACTGATACAACAATGCTCCGCAGGTGACAGGGCATACGTCCCCCTCTCACCGCCCTCTCGTGGCGGTTCAAGACGCTCGATTGTGCGTGAACGGACTGACGACCCCGGCGGACGCTGCCGCGTCTTCGACCGGAGTCGAATCGCTGGCGGCCCGGCAGGCATGGCGGTGGAAATCCGCGGTAGCCCCGAAACTCTGCGTCACCGTCTTTCGGCGGCTTTGCTCTGAGCAGCGACAACTAAAGGCCAGCCCTCACTCTGCCTTGCCGACCCCCGGCTTGCCCCGCTTACAGGCGGGGCAAGCCGGCCAACTTTTTTCTGCCTGCGACTACTCTCCGGCCCCGCTCCGGGTCAGAACCCCCGGATGGCGCCGGCCTGCACCGTCTCAGTGGCAGGACCCGCTGCCACTGTCGGTAAACGACTGACCGGCGACGGGAATGAACTGCCACGAATACGTGCCCGCGCCGAGAGTCAGCTTCAACACGCCGAACGTCGTCCCATTGAACACCTCGCTATTGGCCAGCGGGGTGCCCTCGTCGTTGTAATGACTCTCGCCTCCTGTCCCCGAGACGATCTCACGAATCCCCTTTGCGGGATCTGCCGCCCCGGTCGGCGTCTGGGGCGCGAACCGCTCGTAGTTGTGCTCGTGCCCATTCAGCACGATCTCGGCGCCGAAATCGTACAGCGCCTGCCAGAGCGGTTGCGCCGACGACAGGCTGCCGTGGTTCGTGCCCGAGCTGAACCGCGGCTTGTGCCAGTAGGCGAGCGTGCACTGCTTGGTGCTGGCGGCGAGGTCGGCCCGCAGCCACGTCTCCTGAGCCGAGCCGGCGCTCATCGAGACCTCACTGTTCAGCGAGATGATGTGCCAGTTGCCCAGGTCGAAGCTGTAGTAGCCGCGTCCCGACGGCCCGGCGAGCGCGCCGAAGTAGCCGAAGTACCCGGTGGCACCCGATGTGTTGTAATCGTGATTCCCGGGCGCCGGTTTGGTGCGTGCCTTGTGGCGGCCCCACGTCGGGTCATAGCACTGCGAGAATTCCGTCGCGGTCCCGCTGGAGTACACGTTGTCCCCCAGGGTGTAGACCGTGCCGGCGATGCCGTCCAACAGCTTCGCCGTCGCCTCGTCATTGTCGTTGCCGCAATCGGAGATGTCCCCCGCGCCAACGAAGACGACGGTCCCGCTCGTGCCGCCGGAGACGGTGATCGCCGACGTACCGCTCTTCCCCTCCGACGTCGCCGTGATCGTAGCCGATCCGGCGGACCCTCCGGTGACCAGGCCCGTGCCGTTCACCGAAGCTATGCTCGTGGCGTTGCTCGACCAGGTGATGGTGCGGCCGGTGAGCACGCTCCCATTCGCATCCTTCGTGGTGGCCGTGAGCTGGATCGTCGACCCCACCGCGACCGACGCGCTCGCGGGACTCACCGTGACGGTAGCCACCGGAGGTGGTGCGGACGCCGTCACCGTGATCGTCGCGGTTCCGCTCTTGCCTTCACTGGTCGCCGTGATCGTGGCGGTGCCAGCTGCCACACCCGTGACTAATCCGCTGCTGCTCACCGTCGCCGTGCCGGTTGCCCCGCTCGACCACGTGATGCTGCGGCCGGTGAGGACATTGCCGTTCGCATCCTTGGTGGTGGCCGCCAGCTGGACCGTCTTTCCCACCGCGACGGATGCAGTCGCGGGGCTCACCGTGACGGTTGCCACGGGGGGTGGTGCGGCAGCGGTCACGGTGATCGTCGCGGTTCCGCTCTTGCCCTCACTGGTCGCCGTGATCGTGGCTGTTCCAGCCGCTACCCCGGTAACCAGTCCGCTGCCGTTCACCGTCGCTGTGCCGGTTGCGCCGCTCGACCAGGTGATGCTGCGGCCGGTGAGGACATTGCCGTTGGCATCCTTGGTGGTGGCGGCCAGCTGAACCGTCGCGCCCACCGCAACCGAAGCGCTCGCCGGGCTCACTGTGACCGAGCCGACCGGCGCAGGCGAGCCCGTCGTGACCGTGACCTGCGACGTGTCGGCGACGGTGCCGCCATTCTTCGTGTCGACGGCAGCGACGACGGCAAACGTGCCGCCGCTCGATCCCGCCGTGTACATCCCGCTCGCGGTGATCGTCCCACCGGTGGCAGTGAACGTGGCGCCGACGGCGACGGTGTCACCGTTCGCCATCAGCCCCGACGCGGAGAACTGCGCCTGGCCACCGCTCGCCACCGAAACCGACGCCGGCAGCAGCACGACGTGCTTGAGCATCCCCTTATTCACCAGATGGGCCCTGGCGCTCATCTGGGGTTGATCCAGGGTCGCCGTGACCTCGAAGTTGCCGGGGGTAACATCGGCGGTATACAGCCCGCTCTGGTCGATCGTGCCCCCCGTCGCGCTCCACGTCACCGCGAGCGGACGCGTGGCCCCACCCTTGGTCGTCCCGAGGGCCTGAAACTGGATGGTCTGACCTGCAACAACGGATATGGAATCAGGACTGATGTAAAACGCGACTATTCCGGCGTTGGGACCGGTCTGATCGGCGACGGTGCACGCCATTGCCACCAGGGTGACGGCAAGGAGTGACTTGACCCACGGCGCCACGCGACCGGAGACCCTGTGCCCGTTCATCGGAGCACCCTCCGCGTGGTGGAAAACGGAACGGGCCGCCAACGTTCGACCCGTTGTCGAACCGCTGGCGGCCCGGCCGGCGTGGCGGAGCGAGCCCCGCGACAGCCCCGTGACTCTGCGTCATCGTCTTTCGGCGACTTTGCTCTGAGCAGCGATCTATGGATTACACGACACGTGCAACGGCAGCTGGCGGATTGAGTGCGACGCACCGCGACCAGCGATCAATCCGCTGCACGTCCTGTCGCGTACCCTCGGTGCCTGCGGGGAGTTCCAAATTTTGTGGCGTCGGCGCAGCAACATGCGTCACACTGGAACTCGTGACGACGGTCACACGATTCCAGGTTGCGCGACGTTCCAGTGAGAAGCGCTACGGATGACGAACGATCCGAAACAGACTCCCGGAGAGCGAAGTGATGTAGAGCTCACCGCTCGCGTCCTGCCCGAACGAGCTCAGTCCCCCGCTGACCGACAGCGACGGCCAGTCCCGGCGCTCCGTCGCCGCACCACCGGCGTAGCGAAACGAGCGCACCCAGCCACTGCAGAAATCTCCGTAGAAGTAGACGCCGGCGAGCGCGGCGATACGGCTGCCGCGATAGACATATCCGCCGGTCACCGCGCACCCGACGGAGTGCCCGTACTCGACGACGGGCAGCGCGAGCCCCGTCTGGCTGCAGCTCGCGGCCTGGAAGCAGTGCAGTCCTTCCATCACGTTCCACCCGTAGTTCACCCCGCCGGGGCTGCCCGCGGAGAGGACATCGACTTCCTCCCAGAGATTCTGGCCGACATCGCCGATGTAGAGATCCCCGGTCGTGCGATCGAACGAAAAGCGCCACGGGTTCCGCAACCCGTAGAGCCAGATCTCCCCTCGCTCACCCGCGTGGCCGACGAACGGATTGTCCGCGGGGATCGCGTAGGGCGAGCCACCATCGACGTCGATCCGCAGGATTTTGGCGAGCAGCGTGTCGAGATTCTGCCCGTTCCCGGGAGGATCATTGGCGGCGCCACCGTCACCCAGCCCGGCGTACAGTTTCCCATCCGGTCCGAACAGCAGCAGCCCGCCGTTGTGGTTGTCGTTGGTCTCGTGGAACGCCTTGAGAATCGTGTCGCCGGTGGTCGAATCAGCGATCTCCGGAATCGCCGACACGGTGTAGCGCACGACACGAATGTCCCCCACGGGGTTCGTGTAGTAGACGTAAAAGTGCCCGTTCGCGGCGTAGCCGGGATGGAAGGCGAGGCTCAAGAGACCGCGCTCACCACCCGCGGCAATGTGACCCGAGAGGTCGAGGAACGGCGCCGGCAGCAGCGAATCGTGGCGGACGACGCGAATCAGGCCCGTCTGCTCCACGACAAACAAGCGCGCCGTGTCGCCAGGCGGCGCCGTGACAAACACCGGATCGGTGAGCCCCGCGGTCACGAGCTGCAGCGCGGCGCTGTCCCCCGGACCTGGACCCGGCCCGGGACCCGGCCCTGCGTCCGA
>DATFSB010000167.1:0-2133 GCA_035262825.1 Gemmatimonadales bacterium
TCTCCCGCGTTCCAGAGCGGGGGCACCTGCACCAACCCCGCGACGGCGTCGTGCTCCGCTATTTACCTCACGACCGACAACGTGACGCTCACCGCGTCAGCGCCGTCCGGCTGGTCGTTCTCCGGGTGGAGCGGGGCCTGCTCGGGGACTGGAACCTGCTCCCTCGCGATGAGCGCGAACAGGTCGGTAACGGCCACTTTTGCGCAGGCAAGTCCGACGACGCATGTCTTGACGTTGTCGGTTATCGGTACGGGCCAGACGGCGTTCTCGGTAACGCCGCAGCCGGGTGGGACCTGCGCTAATCCTGCTACGACGAGCTGCACGGCCGTCTTTCTCGCCACGGACAACGTGACCCTGACCCCGGGCCCCGGGTTCACCGCATGGAGCGGTGATTGTGCAGGGGTTGGGACGTGCTCGCTCGCGATGACCAACGACCGCGCCGTCACCGTGACGTTCTCCTCGGGCGGTGGCGGCGGAGCGATTACGCAGACGGTGCTGACGTCGGGCAACAATCCGGTCAATCAGCGGATCTACACGACCGCGAGCATCGCGCCGGCGCCGAACGCCCTCATCACCGTCGCCGTCCTCGGTCACAATTCGACTGCCGCGCCGGCGACTCCGGCCCTCTCGGGCGGCGGGATGACGGCGTGGACCGTCGTGTCGAGCGTCGTCTTCGACGGCGTCTCGACACCGCACAAGCGGCTCACCGTTTACCGGGCGCTCGCCGCCGCGCCCTCGAGCGGACCGCTCACGATCGCATTCGCGGGCTCGGTGTCGAACTGTCAGTGGGTCGTGGTGCAGTGGACGGGCGTCGATCCCTCCGGGACCAACGGGGCCGGGGCGATCGCGCAGAGCGGGTCGCGCACCGGAGACGCCAGCAGCGGCCTCACCGTAAGCCTCGCCGGCTTCGGCAACGCCAATGACGTCGCCTTCGGCGTGTTCGGGATCGCGAAGAACACGGCCCTGGTGGTACCGGGAGCGGGGTTCACGGAGCTGGCCGAACAGCCGTCGGCGGAGGGGACACAAGCCGACCTCGAGGCGGAGTCGCAAGTCAATCATCCGGTCGTCAACGCGACCTGGCCCTCCGCCAACGGCGCGGCGCTGGGGTTCGAGATTCGGGCGGGGGCGAGCGGCCCGCCGCCGCCGTTCGACCTGACGATCGATCACATCTACGTCACCCAATCGGCGCAGACGCTGAACGATTCCGTGGCGCTGATCGCCGGTCGTCCCGCCCTGGTGCGCGTGTTCGTGCGAGCGAGCCAAAGCTCGGCGGCTATCCCGTCGGTGCGGATCAATTTCTCGAACGGCGCTACGCTGCTCTCGAGCACGACGGTGCCGGGAGCGGGCCCCGCGCCGGTTGCCCCCGACGAAGGGACGCTGTCTTCGACGTGGAATCTGAGCGTGGCCGGGAATCTGGTGCAGCCGGGGATCACGATCGCCGCCGAAGTCGACCCCGATCACCTCATCGCTGAAGGGAATGAGTCGAACAACACACTCACCTTTGCCGAAGTCGTGCGGACCACCGCACCGCAGAGCTATCGCTTCGTCCCGATCAAGCAGACGGGGAACCAGCTCACCGGGAATGTCACGGTTTCCAACGTGTCGACGTACGGCGACACGGCATACCGGCTGTTCCCGATCACGCAGCCGGCGCTCGACGTGCACCAGACGTACACGACGTCGACCAACGTCGACAACGGGACCAATGCTTCCTGGACGCAGATCCTGAGCGAGATCGACGCGCTGCGCGTCGCCGAGAGCTCGCCGGCGACATACGTCGGGGTCGTCAGAGTCACCTACACCTCGGGGATCGTCGGCATCGGCTACATCGGCCGGCCCACGGCGGTCGTCTACGACGACCAGGTGTGGCGCGGGGTGACCGTCGCGCACGAGCTCGGTCACACCTATAACCGTGAACACTCGCCCGGATGCGGCGCCGGGTCGCCCGACAAGAACTACCCCTACACCGGCGGCATCGACGGTATCTACGGTAGCGACGTGTTCTCGTCTCCGGCGCTGCTCTATGCGCCGACGATTCACGACATCATGGGGTATTGCGACGACAACTGGATCAGCGATTACACCTACAACGGAATCCTCAACTACATCGCGACCAGCAACCTGATGGCACAG
>DATFSB010000168.1:0-14185 GCA_035262825.1 Gemmatimonadales bacterium
TGGAACGGCGAACGCGACCCAGAACTTATCTGCGTCGTCAACCACCAGCGTATCGCTATATCCCGTAGCGAGTTATGCCTGCAGTGAGAGAAGGGTGCGCGCCGCGCTACGAAACCGACCACCATCGATCAGTCGGGCGACCGATTGCCGCGGCACCGCCATCCGGCCGTCGGCTCCCATCGTCAACTTGATGACATCGCGATCGCGGCCGTACCAGCGGCGCTGGGCTCGAGGTCGGATGGAAAGACACACAACGGCAACGCCGCGACGGCCAGCGGCGCCTGCGAGCCGATCCCCGATTCGGGCATCGTGCCCGCCCACAGCTGCGCGCCGCTCTCGGCGGCAATGCGGTAGATGCGGCACACCTCGGCGAGCCCGCCGACGCGGTGCACCTTGATGTTCCAGATGCGCGGGCCGTCGAGTGCCACCACCTGGCGCGCATGACTCGCGCTCTTGAGCGTTTCATCGAGACAAATCGGCGTCCGTAGCTCACGGCCGAGCTGCGCGTGACCCACCAGCTCGTCCGGTGCGAGCGGCTGCTCGATGTAGAGCAACCCTGCGGCGTCGAGATCTCTGAGCTCCCGCTCGTGATCGGGCCACGCGTAGGCGCCGTTAGCGTCGACGGTGAGCGGCAGCTCGGCGCCGGCCATCGCATCGCGTGCGGCGCGGACCGCGACTTCGTCCCAACCCGGCGCGACTTTGATCTTGACGCGCCGGTAGCCGCGCTCCATCGCGTCCGCGACCCAGCGCGCGAGTGTGGTGGCACGGCGATCCTCGGGAATCCCGAGCGCGACTCCGCACGGGACACTCGCCGCAGCGGGCACGCCGAGTCGGGCAGCGAGCAGCGACGCGAGTCCGGCATTCTGCCGTTGCGCCTCGAGATCCCAGGCCGCCGTCTCGATCCCGGCCCGCGCGAAGGGATTGCCGCGTACGCCCTCGCGCAGCGCGGCGTCGATCGCTTCCGGATCGACGAATTCCCGCCCCACGACGCGCGGGAGCAGCACGCGCTCGAGCAGGTCGCGCGCACCGGCGAGCGTTTCTTCCGAATAGAACGGCCGCTCGAAGGGCGGCGATTCGCCGTAGCCGGCAAGGCCCGTGTCATCCCGCAGCTGGACGATGAGCGAGCGGCGCTCCACGATCGCGCCCCCCGAGATGATGAACGGCTCGGCCAGCGGCAGCACGAGCTCGAACAGCTCAGCGCCGGAAACGCGCATCCGGGATGTCGAGAAAGTGCAGCTCTCCGCCGCGTCGGTGCACCAGCCCGCGGGACTCGAACCGCCACAGGTCGGCGATGAGACCGTCTTCGGGATGGAACAGCAGCTGATGCAGAACGCGCTGCGTACGCGAGCCGTCGCGGGCCGCGTATTCGTCGAGCGGCAGCTGGAACATCGTGTGCAGCTGCACCGCCTCACACCCCGCCTGGGCATAGGCCAGCACGTCTCGCCCCGAGTTGATTCCTCCCGTCCCGCAGAGACCCGGCAGCGGCCGCGCACCGGGCTCCTGCCCCAGCGAAGCGAAGCTCGAGAGCACCCGCAGGTTGCGATCGCACAGATCGCGCCCACCGTAGGCAACGCCCTGCCCCGGGTCGAACAGCCGGTTGAATACGACCTGCGCATCGGCCCCTGCCGCCGCGAGCATCATCTCGTGCTGAAATCCCTCTTCGAACCGGGCGTTCATCAGTTTCACGGAGACGCGCGTCGCGATCGGGGACGCCCGGCGGATCAGCTCGGGCACCTCCCGCAGCCAGCGCAGGATCTGCGCGCGGTCGTCGGCGAGGGAGTCTCCAGCGAGCGTCGGCGAGAAGTCCTTTTCGACGAGCAGCGGCGGCTCGTCCCACGCTTCGGCAAGACGCCCCGTCGTGTGGCGATACTCCGATTCCACGAACGGCACGCCGAGCCGCGGCAGGTGATACTTGACGGACGGAAGGACCAGCAGCTCCCCCGAGCGCGTGAGGTCGCGGCCGGCGCGCAGCAGCTCGAGGTAGTCGTCGAACGAGCGGTCCCACCCCCGCCCTTTCCAGGTGACGGTCCAGCCGCGATCGGCTCCCGAAACGCGGCGCCGCTCCACCTTCATTTTCGTCTCGTGAATCGCCCAGGCCGCCATCGACTGCACGCCGGCGTCGTCCTCGGCGATCAGCGTCTTCAGGACGACGAACGCCAGGCCGGCGGCGCGGTCTTCTTCCAGCTGCCTGTCATTGAGGGAGAGCTGGCCGGACCCTTTGCCGATGGGGTGCGGCAGCGAAGTCCCGAGATACCGCGCGGTGAGATCGATGCGGTAGGCGTCGCGCACGTAGGTCGCGAAATCCCGCGGCAGCCCGTCCTTGAACCGCTCGAAGTCAGCGACGAGCTGCGCGCGCATCGTGCACCGCCTGGACCACGGCGTCGCGCTGCGATTGGGGCAGCGAAGGGCCCCAGGGATCGTCGCTCGCATCCGCGGACAGCACGCCTTCGGCCACCATCGCCCACAGCATCCGCTGGATGTAGCCCTCCATGGGCGGGATGAACGTCTGCTGGGAGAAGCGATCGAGCAGGTTCGAGAGCTGCAGGAAATCGGCGCCGTCGCCCGCGGCGTGCGCCCGCAACAAGGCGCATTGCAGGTCGGTCAGCGCCGCTCCCATCCCCACGAGTGCGCTCTGGGCGCCGAGCATCAGAGAATAGCCGAGAAACCGGTCCTCACCCGTGATCACGAGCTTGCCGGGATGGTCCTGCGTCAGAGCGACGATGCGCTGAAACGTCATGACCGAATCGAGCGTCGCCACCTTGATGCCGATCACTTCGGGGAGCGCCAGAATCGCGTGCAGCGCGGCGTCGCTGTACGCCACGCCCCCCGCCTCCTCATACAGATAGAATGCGATCACCGGAAGCTCGGCGCCGAGTGCCTGGTGCCATCCCGCCGGATCCTTGGCCTGCGGAAAGGCGAGCAGCGCGTCCGCCCCGCCCGTCTTCGCCTGCTTCGCCATCTCGAGGTTCGACGCTCCGGCGATGACGAGGCGATTGGGCAGCGCCGCGCGCCACGTCTGCAGCACCACCCGGCGCTCGTCGGCGGAGAGACGCGGCCCACGACCGGTGTGCGCCCACACGGCCACGCCGGCGATATCCTGCGTCGCCATCCAGCGTGCATACACGTGCTGGGCGTCCGCGGCGAGCGCTTTGCCCCGGAACGGAACCGGGACTGCGGGAACGAGTCCGCCCTGGAGGCGGGCCGCGATCGTCAAGGCGCCCCGTTCCCCGCTGCACGGGCGTTGGCGTATTCGATCGCCGCGCGATGTTCTGGAGCAATATCGAGCAGGTCGAGCTTGGCGATCGCCGCTTCGGGAAGCCGCAGCGGCTGGCCCGTGCCGAGCACGAACCGCTCCGGCCCGATCGTCCGCAGCACGGTCGCGAGGTGCTCCTCCGGCGGTCCCCAGATCCAGCTGATGTCCCACCAGATCCGCCGCGCCTCCTCCGGTGTGGACCCGAAGTGCACCTCTTCGATGAAGCCGCGATCGGCGTGGGTGACGACGAGCCGCACCACGGGGCTCGAACGGATCAGGGCACGCACGGCCGCGGCGGGAAGCTCCGGGGTCACATCGTTGGGATGACGTTGCCGGGAATCCTCGAGCCGCACCGCGAGCAGCACGGGACGACCGGCCGCGCCGGCCGCCGCCGCGAGGGCGACCATCTCGGGACCCGCCGGCGCGAGCGCGAAGTAGCAGGGATCGCAGCGGATTGCCGGCGCGCGCTGCGCCACCGCTTCGCGCAACACCGCGGACCAGTCGGCGAGCCCCGGGTGCACTGCCGGCACGGGATGCAGTCGCGGAGTCGCGCGGCAGGTTTCGTACAGCCAGGCATTACCCACGGTCGGATCGCGCCAGAAGAGACCCGGGAGATGAGTCACCCACGCCTCGTCGATCCCCACGCGATCCATCGCTGCCACCAGGTCGCCGGGCGCAGTGCCCGGCACCTTGGAGAACGGATAACCGCCGAGAAAGGCATTGACGTCGAGGCGCATCAGTCGCTCGGAAAGCTGCCCGCCGGGAAGATGCGCGTGGCGTTCTTCCAGGCCACGAGCTCGAAATCGGCGGGCGGCAACAGGTGGTGCAGGTAGCGCAGTTTCGCCCACCCCGTGTCCATCGTGATGTCCGACCCCCACAGCAGCCGCTCGGTGCCGACGCTCTCGAGGCAGGCCTCGAGCATGCCGCCATCCACTCCGCTGCCCGAGAGATCGAGATACACGTTGCGATGTGCCGGAGCGATCGCGAGGGTGTGGCGCCAATCGCCTCCGCCCGCGACGTGCGCGAGGATGAACGCTACCTGTGGGTGGCGCGCCGCGAGGCGGCACAGCTCGGCGCCATCCGACGCTTCCTGCCCGGGCCAGTCGCGGCGTCGTCCCTGCCAGATATGTTGCAGAATCGGGAGCCGGTGCTGCTGCGCGGCCGCGCAGATCGCGTCGAGCAGCGGATCGTCAGCGCGACGGCTGGCCGCGAGCTTCACTCCGATGAGGCCGGCAGCCCGCCCGCGAGCGATCTCGGCCGTGGCGTGGTCCTGATAGTTCGGGTTGACGCACGCATAGCCGCGAATACGGGCACCATGCTCCCGCTGCAGCGCAATCGTGAAATCGTTGCCGTACACGACATCGGCCGGCGACGGAAAGTACGTCGGCGACGTCAGGCCGAAGGTGCCGAGAGTGGACGTGACGTGCACCGTGATCCCGATGCGCTCGCCGGCCCGCAGCCGGCTGGCGTTGTAGGTGCGCCAGTCGGACCTCGGGCTCCGCTCGGGAAAGAAGTGCGCGTGTACGTCGATCAGCATGCTGCTTTCAACGCCTCACCCAGCGTCGTCAACGCCTGATCCACATCGCTCTCCGTATGCGCGTACGAAACGAAGTTATACGCCGTGCGCTTGAACAGCAGTCCACGGCGCGCGCATTCCACGGCCACACGGCTCGACAGCTCTTCGTTGGCAAAGTGGAGGAAGCACATCTCCGCGACGCCACCGACGCTCGTGGCGACCTGTCGGTGCTCGCGTTGCAGCCGGTGCAGGCCGTGCAGCAGCCGCGTGCCGACGTGGTGCAGGTGCGCGCACACCGGCTCCGAGTCGTACACCGCGAGCGTCGCGAGCGCCGCGGCCAGCGCTACGGACTCCGTCGCCAGCGTGGACGAGATCCAGGTGCGGTTGACCGCGGCCATCACGTCGGCCGCTCCACCGACCGCGGCCAGCGGAAACCCGTTTGCCAAGGCCTTGCCGATCACCGCGAGATCCGGCGCGACCCCGTAGCGCTCGGCGGCGCCGCCGACCGCCAACCGGAACGCCGTTTTGATCTCGTCGAACACGAGCACCGCTCCCGCATCCCGGGTCTCGGTCCGCAGCGTCTCCAGCCACTCGCGCGACGGCTCGGTCACCACCAGCGGCTCGATTACCACCGCGGCGAGACGATCGCCGCGGTAGCGGATCATTTCGCGGGCCCGATCCGCGTCGTTGAATGGCAGCTCGGCGAACACCGCGCGCGTCCCCTGCGGCACCCCCTCCGTCCGGCCCTGGCACCAGTCGAGCCAGCCGTGATAGCCGCACGCGAGGACCTCTTCCCGTCCGGTGTGCACCCGCGCGATGCGCACCGCCGCGGCCACCGCCTCGGCGCCGGTCTTGAGAAACCGGATGCGTTCCATCCACGGCATCCGCCGCGCCAACGCCTCGGCGAGTCGCTCCTCCTCGACCGGGGGCAGCGGACCTACCGTGCCGGCGGCGATAGCCGCGCTGGCCGCGCCGCTCACCGCGGCCTGCCCATAGCCGAGACCGACCGCACCCAGTCCCATCACGAGGTCGAGATACTCGCGTCCCGCTTCGTCCCAGACGTGCGCGCCGGCCGCCCTGGCGAGGCGCAGCGGCAGCCCCTCGTCGACCGCGGCCCCGAATAAAGCCTCGGGTCGCTTACTCCCGGTCGACGTGAATCCCGGAACGCGCCAGTCGGTCACGGTATTTCACCACCTCGATCGCCATCGCGCGCAGCAGTTTCGCCTCGCGCTGGTCGAGCGGCACACGGTGGATGACCTCGCGCACCGTCCGCATCACGTGCTCGCGGTCGCGCACCTTGAAGAACTCGATCGCCGCGAGCGCCTGCTCAGCGTCGCTGAAGAAGCGCTCGATCTCCTCGACCGTCGCCGGCTCGGCCGGACGCCGCGGCGCCTTGAACGGCCGCTCGCCCTCCCCGCGCGCCAGCGCCAGCTCGTACATCATCACCACCACCGCGTGCCCGAGATTCAAGGAGGGATACGCCGGCGACGACGGGATCGTGACGATGCGGTGACAGCGATCGAGATCTTCGTTGGACAATCCCTTGTCTTCCCGCCCGAACAGCAGCGCGGTCGTGCCGGCGCTCGCGAGTCCGAGCAGCTCGGCCGCCGCCTCACGCGGGCGCTGGTAGTTGCGTTTCGCCGAGCGCGGCCGGGCAGTGCAGCCGGCGACGTGACTGCAATCGGCGAGCGCGGCCTCGAGCGAGTTGAACAGCGCGATGCGCGACACGACATCGTGCGATTGATGCGCGATCCCCTCGATGCGATATCCCTCGTATTCGCGCGGTTGCACGAGGCGCAGGTCCCGGAACCCGAAGTTCTTCATCGCTCGCACGACATGGGCGATGTTGACGAGCTCCTGGGGCTGGTGGAGCACCACGATCACGGATCGACGGATGGACGGATGGGCGGATGGCGATTCCCCTCCCGACTGAGGCTCATCCGTCAATCCGTCAATCCGCCCATCCGCCATCATCCGACCAGCTCCAGCACTCCGTGCCGCCTCGGATCCTGCCGGTCCCCACGCAACCACACCCAGCCACCGCCTCCGCTCCACACCAGCTGTCCGGCTCGCCGCTCGCGTCCGGCGGACATCTCGTTGACGATGACTTCGAAGCCCACGCGCCCCCCGACGTGTGTCAGGAGCCCCTCGGGCCATTGCAGGGCGAGCGTGATGTCATAGCCGTCGTTCGTCCTGCGCCACGCTCCCCGCACGTCGCCGGCGTCGCCGCCGGCGTCGGAGACGACGCGCGCACGGACGGCCGAGCCCCCGGGCACAGGCACGACGAGGTACCCCCAATGGGGGATGTCGGCCCCCGGAACGGTCGAATCCGACAGATAGACTTGCACGCCGTCGGAGTGGATGTCGTCGGGCTCGTTGTCGAGCTGCAGTGGCGGCGCATCGAGATCGCGAAACACCGGATCCTGTTTCTGCACGCGCACGGCGAGATAGAGCGCGTCGTCATCCCAATTAGCGAAGGCCTGCGCCGAGAAATCTTCGGGACCGCTGTACGCCTCTTCGCTGCGGCGATACTGGTCCTCGAGCTCGAGCAGCAGCGGCTCTGCCGTATCGAAGCCGTCGAGCGTCCCGTCAAGTTTCGGTGGCTTGGAAAGGCGCAGCGCCGTCGCCGTCGTGTGTACGACAGGATCGAGATCGAGCCCCCCTTCGGGACGTTGTGGCCCGCGCATCGTCTTGAGCCCGGTCCGTTTCCCCTGCTGCTCGATCGTCCACTCGGTCCCGGCAAAACGGTGACGATCGCTGCCGGTCGACGTGATGATCTCCACGAGATCGCCGCTCACACGCACGCCGCTGACGGAGGTCCCCCGTTTCCCGTACTCGAGCACCGCAACGAGACGCGCGTTGCGGGCGCGAATCCGTTGCACGAAAAACGTCTCGCGCTCCCCGCCCCCTGGCCGGCCAGGACCCTCCGCCCGGAGCAGCTCGCCGGAAAAGGCGAGATGCGCTGTCAGGAGTTTGCTGCCAGCGGTCAGCTCAAGAACAACGGGCGATGTCACACCGGGGTCGAGCTGCTCGACGCGGGTCACGAACTCGTCGTCGAGTGTTCCATCGACCCACCGACCGCCTTCGACCTCGCCGCGCCCCGCGAAGTGCCACGGCAGCTCGAGCACCCGTTCTTCGTGGCCGGTCAGCTCGACCACGTCGAGCAGGTAGTGCTCTCCCATCACGATCGAACGCGTCACGTCGCCGAACCGGCCCCTGGCCCATCCCCACTGCGGACCCGCCTCGTACCCTTCAATCGTCGCGTCGTCGAATGGCTGCGACCTCCCGTCGAGCCGCGGAGTGTTATGCGCCAGGGTAGAGCGATACCAGAACAGCTCGCGCGCGACGTAGGAGCCGGTGCCGAAGTCCGGCAGCCAGTGCACCCCGTCCCCGTGCAGCGTGAGGTTCAGACGATCGGGATGGCCGTGGCCCCCACCCGTCGACCCGCATTCGAGACTCGCGTAGCGGCCGCCGATGCGCAACACAGCGAGTCCCTGGCCTTCGAGATAGGCGCTGGGAGGCGTCCAGGTCGCTTCCGCAGCCGGGAGCTCGGGGAGCATCTCGAGCAGCGACCACCACGAGAGCTGCCGGCGCGAGTGGGAGACACGCGCCTGGTCCACCGGTGCATCGTGCAGAAACGACTCGAACGCTTCTTCGTGGACCGGACTCGCTGCATACAACGCAGCGAGCCACGCCGGCAGGTTCGCCGCGGCCGTGGGCGGCCCGCCTTCCCCCCGCCCCAATCGTCCCAGTGCGACTTCCCAGGTGTCGAGATACATCGGCTGCGCGAGCGAGATCTCGAAACGGGAATCCTTGCGCGCAGGGAACGTGAAATCGGGGAGCGCCGTCAATGCCGGTGCGGAGAGAGCGCGGGCGAGCCCTTCCGCCAGCTCGGGCTCGGCGTAGAAGTCGACCCCAGCCTCCGCCGCCCAGGTCGTGCCGGCAATCAGACCGCGCAGCGCGAACAGATGATAGTTCTCCCCCTCGTACCAGAGCCCGTCCTCGCGGTAGCCCCGCAAGTGAGCGATCAAGCCGGTGTGACCCTGGACCGCGCGGGTGGCGAGGTCCTCGTCTTCGAACCACACGGCGATCGCGCACAGCGCGGCGTTGTTCCATGTCTGGCGATTGGAAAACCCTTCATCGAAATCGCCGATGAGGTTCGCCGCTTCGTCGACCACGGTGGTGACGGCACGGCGCGTCGCGTCGTCGAACCACTCGGTCTCGCGCAGCAGCATGGCGGCCGACAGATAGTTGAGGATCCAGATCGACTCGAGGTACGTCGAGAAGAAGAGCCGGCTCGGCCCCAGCACATTGTCACGATTGGGATACTGGAAGTAGCGGTCGCCGTACACGCGCAGGATCTCGGCCGAGCGTCGGGCGGCGGGCTCGCCGCCGTCGCCGAGAACCGTCAACGCCGCCAGCTCCACGGCTCGCTCCGCCAGCCAGAGATGCTGCAGTCGGGCCCAGGCGCGGTGGTGACGCACGCCGGAGTGCCGCGTCTGGCAGACGGGACAGGTGTGCGCATCGGGACTCCAGGGATCGAAGCGCAGTGTGGCGCCGTCTGCCGGACACCGTCCGCCGTCCACGCTCAGCTGCGCCTTGACCTCCGGAATCGGCGGCAGCTGTTGCACGACCCGTGCGTTGCGACGTGTGATAAACGCCGCCAGCGCCTGCAGGTCCTGGGCACTCGCGACCAGCTCGCGCCGCTCGGCGAGGCGCTCGGCGGTTACCACGCCCGCCCGCCTTCCCAGGCGAAGCGGAACGGCAGCACCGTCGCCCCCGCGCCGCGCGCCGCGTCAGCGGCCGCGGGCCCCGGCGCTTTCGCGAGGAAGAACATCGACCCTCCCGCTCCCGCCCCCGCCGCCTTGCCGCCGAGCACGCCAACGCCGCGCATCGCCTGCTCGAGGCGCCGCATCTCGTCGGTCTGCATGCCGCCATCGAGCGCCTGCTGGCACGTCCAATTCTTTGTCAACAACGCGCCGATCCTCGCCATGTCCCCTGCCCGCATCGCTTCCGCCATTCCTTCCGCAACGTCCTTCATTTCATCCAGCGCCCCCGTCACCGTGCGGTCGCCGCGCTCGTATGCCCCCATGACCCTGGCGATGGTGTCCCCCGATACCCGCGACCGGCCGGTGTAGCACAGCACCACGTGCCGCTCGAGCGTAGTCGCGAACGCGGGATCGATCGTGATCGGCTCGATCCCGACGTCGGGATCGCGAAATGTCAGCCGGTGGAAGCCGCCCAGGGCCGCCGCCAGCTGGTCCTGGCGGCCGCCGGGAATCCCCGCCTCGCGCGTCTCCAGCAACCACGCCTGCTCGGCGAGCTCGCGCGCGTCAAGCCGCTCCTGCCGCGCCGCTGCGAGGCAGGCGACGAGCGCCACATCCAGCGCCCCCGAGCTGCCCAATCCCGACCCGGGCGGGACCTGCGCCCGCGTGCGCAGCGTCAGCGACCCCTGCACCGGAAACATGCGCAAGCCCGCTTTCAGAAGATTGAGCCTGCCGTCGAGCACCAGGCCGTGCGAATCGGCGCACTCGACGGTCTCGCCGAGATCCTCGGACACGAGCCGCACCAGCGTGCCGCCCAGCACCAGCTCCGCCTCGACCTGCAGGGCGATCGCCCCGTTCACGACGACGCCGCCGGCGCGCGAGGAGAATGGAGGAACGTCGGTCCATCCACCGGCGAAATCGAGCCGCACCGGCGCCGCCCCGCGGTAGGTCGTGGCGAGATCGGTACGGCGCGTCATGGTGCGGTCCACCACTTGCCGATAGTCACCAGCTCGCCGCGCATGTCCATCGTCACCCCCCGCAGGCGCCGGTTCATCCCCTGCACGCCGCGCGCGTCGTAGAGCCAGGCGACGGGCACTTGTGTCGCGAATTCGCGCTGCGCACGCGCGGGGTCGGACGATGCGGTCATGCCGGCGACCTCCGCAACGTGCGTGAGATACCCGAGGCCGACGTCGCCGGGAATCCCCATCACCGCCGCATCGAATGGATGCCGCGGCCCGTTGACGCGGTCGAGGTAGGTGGAGAGCTCGAGCTGTCGGATCGCCACGTCGAATCCCACGGCGTCGAGCCGCGCCTGCACCAGCTGTTCCAGGGCCGCCTCGCCGCTGCCGACGGTCAACAACTCGATCCGCGGCCGGCGACCGGCCAACAATCGTCGCGCAGAGTCGGGGGCGAATGGTGTTGACCCGGTGGGGACGTACCCCGGGAGAAAAGCGGGAACGGGTCCTTCCGCGCGAGTCCCGAATCCGTACAGGAAGCCGGCGATGATTTCGTCGCGATCGATCGCGAGATCGGCGGCGCGGCGCACCACCGGATCATCGAACGGTGCATGGCGCGTATTGAACACCACTCCGTTCACGGAGATGACCGGGTACGTCACGACCGCGAGTGCCGGGTTGCGCCGCACGAATTCGGCGTGCGCCGGATTGATTCCCGCCACATCGAGCTCGCCCGAGGTGAGCGCGGCAAGCTTGGTCATCGGGTCGTCCACGATGACGACGATGAACCGCTCCAGGCGCGGCGGGCCCCCCAACGCCGGCGGGAACGCGTCGTTGCGCGCGAACACCCAGCGGCGGTGCGGCTCGTGCGCCACGAAGCGGAACGGCCCGTTGCCCACCGGGTGTTCGTTCCACGCCGCCTCGCGCAGTCTCGCGCGCGGCACGGTGTCGAGCAGGTGAGCCGGGAGAATCGCGAGGTCGGTCAGGACGTCAGGGATACGTGGCTGCGCCGTGCGAAAGCGGATCACGACGGTCGAGTCGTCGGGTGACTGGACCTGAGCGATCGGAGCAACGTCCACTGCGCGAGGGTACCCGACGACGGGATCGCGGGCGGCGTCGAGCGTCCACACGACATCCCGTGCCGCGGTCGGGCGACCATCGCTCCAGGGAAGGCCCTGGTACAGGACGAACGTGAGGGTGGACCCGTCGGGCGACCAGCTCCAGCGGCGGGCGAGATTGGGAGCGATGCCGAGCGCGGAATCGTAGCGCACCAACGTCATGAGCAGCACGTAGCGCTGTACCTGTTTCGCCAGCGGGTGCTCGGTCAACAGCGGATTGATACTCTGGAGATCGGCGCCCGAGGCGTAGAGCACGGTGGCGCCGCGGCGCGTGGCCGCGCCCGCGCGCCCGCACCCCGTCGCCGCGAGCGCGGCGCACCCGACAACGAGAATCGTACGCCGCATCAGCGGTGGATTCTAGCGGGCCCCGGCGGAGGGCGCGAGATTGCGGCATGCGGACGCTCGTCCACCGCGCTCTCGCCGGAATCGCCGTGGTGGCCGGGGCCCTCACGTTGACCTTCCTGTTGCTCCACGCCGCGCCCGGAGACCCCGCCGAGCTCCTGTTGGGATCTTCGGCCACCGAGGAACAGATCGCCGCCGGGCGGCACACCCTCGGGCTCGACCGGCCGCTCGCGACGCAGTACGTCGATTGGCTGGGGAGTTTCGTCCGCGGCCGCTGGGGGACGAGCATCGTCACCGGCCGGCCGGTGCGCGCCATGCTGAGCGCAGCCTGGCCAGCGACCGTGCGACTCACGCTGCTGTCGCTGTTGCTGAGCTACGGGCTGGGACTCGTGATCGGCGCGATCCAGGCGGCACGCGCCGGGAGCCGTCTCGATACGAGCATCTCGGTCGTCAGCGTTTCGCTCGTCGCCCTGCCGGGATTCTGGCTCGGGTTGATGCTCGTCGGCGTGTTCACGTATCTGTTGCGCGTGCTGCCGGCGTTCGGCGCGGCGGGGTTCGACGCCGATTTCCTCGGGCCCTGGGGGCGCTTTCTCGACGGCGCCCGGCACATGGCGCTGCCGCTCGCCACGCTGACGCTTATCGGCCTCGGCGCTGCCGCGCGATTCGTGCGCGGCTCGGTGCTCGACGTGCTCGAGCAGCCGTTCGTCGTGACCGCCCGGGCCAAAGGACTCTCGGGCGCCCGAGTCCTCACCGTACACGCGCTGCGCAACGCGGCGGCCCCCGTTGTCACGCTGCTCGGCCTCTCGCTGCCCGCGCTGTTTTCCGGCGCGGTCTTCATTGAAGGTGTGTTTGCCTGGCCGGGCGTCGGCCGCGTGCTCGTGGAAGCGGTGCAGGCACGGGACTACCCCGTCGTGATGGCGGCGACGGCAATCAGCGCGATGCTCGTCGTCCTCGGCAATTTGCTCGCCGACCTCCTCGCCGTGGCCGTCGACCCGCGGTTGCGCACCCGGGAGGCGGCCGCCTGAGCGCGCTGTGGCGGGACCGGCGCAGCGCCGTCGGGGTCGTCCTGCTCGCCGCCGTGCTCGCGATCGCGCTCGCGGCCCCGCTCGTCACGTCGGGCGGCGGCGGCGTACCCTCCGATATCGTCGCGACCCGGTTCCTCACACCGCTATCGCAGGACGTGCACGGATCCTTTCATCTGCTCGGCACCGACCGCATCGGCCGCGACGTGTGGGCACGACTCGTCTACGGAGGTCGTATCTCGCTCGCCGTTGGCTTCCTGTCCGTCACAATCTCCGTGATACTGGGGCTCTTGATCGGCGGATTGTCGGGGTGGTGGCGCGGCTGGCCGTCGCTCGGGCTCACGGCGCTGACCGACTTCGCGCTGGCGTTGCCCCGCGTCGTCGTGCTGCTGCTGCTGGCGGCGCTGTGGCATCCCAGTACGCCGCTCGTCATCCTGTTCCTCGGGATGACGGGATGGATGCCGATCGCCCGACTAGTCCAGGGTGAAGTGCGCGGCATCAGCGTGCGGCCGTTCGTCGAGGGAGCGCGAGCGAGCGGCGCCCGGCCGCTGCGGGTGTTGGCGCGCCACGTCCTCCCTAACGCCCTCACGCCCGTCTTCGTCACGGCCGCGCTGGGCGTCGGGAACGCCATGCTCATGGAAGCCGGATTGTCGTTCTTCGGACTCGGCGTCCAGCCACCAACGCCATCGTGGGGCAGCATGATCGCGTCGGGG
Organism: Gemmatimonadales bacterium; assembly: GCA_035262825.1. Lineage (GTDB taxonomy): Bacteria > Gemmatimonadota > Gemmatimonadetes > Gemmatimonadales > GWC2-71-9 > DASTHG01. Next base: position 13,687 of record DATFSB010000168.1, read on the forward strand.
CGCGACACCCTCGTCAATGCCCCGTGGGTCGCCGCGGCGCCGGGGGTGATGCTGGCGCTCGTGGTGGTGAGCTGCACGCTGGTGGGGGATGGGTTGAGAGACGTGCTAGCAGGTCGTGCTGCTGCAAACCGGATGGCGTAATGGGTTCTGAGTAATGGGTAGATGGGATCCAGACCTTACCCACAACCCATGACTCACTACGCTTTTATTCTGTCCAGAACCTCCTCCACGATCTCATGTCCGCCCTCAAACCGCTCGACCCGATAGGTGATCCCGTGGTCGTGCAACCGCTGTTCATCACGCGCCAGCACCTTCGGCGTGATGAACCGGTCCCCGCTGCCTGCGACCAACAACACCCGCGTGTGATCCCAGCGCTCCCGCGCTCGAGCGAGATCGAGATCAGGCGGGACTTCGCCGCCCCATAGGACGAGCCGGTCGGCGCGCGTCCGGCCGGCGACGAGCCAGCGACATGCGGTGGCGGTCCCCTGCGAGAAGCCCA
>DATFSB010000169.1:0-9673 GCA_035262825.1 Gemmatimonadales bacterium
GGTGAGGTCATTTAGGAGCCGTCAGCCGTCAGCGAATAGCTGTCAGCTGGAGTCGTTGAAGTGGGGATGTAGACAGCGTAAGTAACTGAATAATAATTACTTAGGGGTTGAAATGCAATCAGAAAGGCGCCGTCGATGGCCGCGCTGTCGCTCACCAAGTAGTTACCCCGGAAGCAGTTCACCACCGGACCTTCGACCGGTAACTCAGGGTACCTCCGATGTTGCATCGCGCGAACGAATTGAGAGTTGGTTGACGGCGCCGGCTCAGATTCTTTGCCGCGATGACCGGGCTCGGCACGGACGATCGTCCTGAAAGCGAAGCGAACATTGGTTGGCCCCCTTGGGCCGGTTGTTCGTGCCGATCTTCAGCCCCCGCCACGCTCAGCTCCCGATTTCGACCACCACCTTGCCGATCTGATCGCCGCGCTGCAACCGCTCGAACCCATCGCGCGCGCGCGACAGGGGGAAAGTGGCATCGACGATCGGGCGCAGCTCCCCCTGCCCCAGCCGCCGTACCACCTCGCGATATTCGGCGGCATTTCCCATGGTCGAGCCCAGGATCGTGAACTGATGCCAGAACAACGGTCGCACGTCGGTCACCAGCTTCGGCCCGGTCGTGCCGCCGCAGGTCACGATCCTCCCGCCCTTGGCGAGACACCGCAGTGAATCCCCCCACGTCGCCTCCCCCACGTTCTCTACCACGACATCCACGCCGCGCTTTCCGGTGAGCTCGCGCACGACCTGCGGCACCTGTTGCGTGCGGTGATTCACCATGACCTCGGCTCCAAGCTCCCGAGCCCGCATCAGCTTCGCGTCGCTCGACGACGTGGCGATCACACGCGCGCCTACGAGTCGGGCGATGCGCAGCGCGGCGAGCGATACCCCGCCGCCGATCCCCCACACCAGCACCCACTCACCCGCCTGCAGCTGCGCTCGGGTCACCACCATTCGCCACGCGGTGAGCGTCACGAGAGAGAACGCAGCCGCCTCGGCCCAGGTGATGGGTGGCGTGGTCTCCGGTACCGGCAGGACGTTGTGCACCGGTACCGTCGCCAGCTCCGCCATGGTCCCGGGGAGGTGCTCTCCGAGAATGCCGTAACGCACACAGAGGCTCTGCTCTCCCTTGAGACAGAATTCGCAACTGTAGTCGGAGATGCCGGGATTGATGAGGACGCGCTCGCCCGGTCGGACGGCCGTGACACCGGCACCCACCGACTCCACCACGCCGGCCCCGTCCGACCCGAGAATGTGCGGCAACGTCTTCGGCAGCCCGGGGAGCCCCCGGATGACGAAGAGATCGAGATGATTGAGGGCGGCGGCCTTGATGGCGACCCGTACCTCGCCGGGACCCGGCGCGGCAGCGGGCGGGACATCGTCCAGGGCGGTGTGTTCGAGCCCTTCTCCTCCAGTCGCCCGGAGGACGAACGCCTTCACTACGGCAGGAACACGGGTGCCTGCATCTGCTCGGTCGGCCCCGCCGGGATCATCGTGGGGGCGCCCCCGCTGGTCGGCTGCAGGTAGATCCGATACATCGGGTTCCTGCGGTTGGACGGATCGGACGGGACGACCAGGGCGATGAGGTCGCCGGCCGGCGCCACGGCGAACGCCGCGATCAGGTAATCGGTCCCGGTGATCGACGTCGTCGCCCCCGTCGCGAGGTTGACCTTCATCACCTGGCGCACGGTCCGGTTCGTCTGGTCTTTGCGCTCCACCAGGTAGGCGAGCGAGCCGTCGCGCAGGAAGTGCGGCTCGCTTTCAGTCTGCTGCGGTGATTTACTGAAATTGCGCTGATTGCTGCCGTCCCGGCCCATCAGCCAGATGTCCGCGTTCTTATTACGCGTCGAGGCGAACGCGATCGTGCCGCCGTCGGGAGAGACGGTGGGCGTCTGGTTGAGCGAATCGGTGGTGAGCGCCTTCAGCCCGCTGCCGTCGAGCTCGGCGCTGAAGATCTGGAGGAATGGCTTGTTGTTCACCATACGCTGTGCCTGGAACACCAGTCCCGAGCCGTCGGGAGTGAACGCGGGGCGGCCGTCAGGCTGTGGATCGTTGGTGACGCGCGTGAGATTCGTCCCGTCGGCGTCCATCACGTAGATCTCCGGATTGCCGTCGCGCATACTGACGAACGCCACGCGGGAGCCGTCGGGGGAGATCGCGGGATCGGTGGCCAGCGCCGTGTCGGTCGCGGCGCGGCGCAGCACGCTCAGGTTCGCCCGGTCGACCCAGTAAAGCTTGAGCGACCCGTTCCGGGTCCCCGCCACGAGCAGCTCGCTCTCGACGAAGACATCGGCGGTCGCGGTCTTTCCTCCCGGCGCGGTCGCGGTGACGTGGGCGTGCCCCGGGCCTGCCCCGGAAACGGTGCCGTCCTCGGACACGGTCGCAACGGTGCTGGGATCGGCGCTCCAGGTGAGCCCGTTGGCGGGGCCGAGCACCGCCCCGGTGTCGTCGGTGAAGCTGGCCCGCAGCGACAGCCGCGCCCCCTGAGTGATGCCGATGCGCGTCGTGACGAGCTTCACCGAGCCGGCGATGACGCTGATGTTCCAGCTGGTGCGCAGCGGTGTCGGTCCGGGCCCGCGCAGCTGCAGCTGGGTGCGGCCGATCTTGCGTCCGGTGAGGATCCCGGTTGCCGGATCGAAGCCGGCGATCCCGGTGTCCGCGACGGTCCAGACGAGCCGTGCCTCTGGCACCGGCGTGCTGTCGGCCGCCAGCCCCTTCGCCTCGAAGCGCACCGTCGACGTGACCGGCACTTCGACGTCCGCCCGCGTCGACGGCCGAACGGCGAACAGATCCACCGCCCGGTGCACCAGCACCTCGACGCTCTTCTGCTGCAGGAACCCCGACACGCCGAGCGTGGCCTTGCCCGATCCCGCCGCCCGCACGACCCCGGTGAGGCTCACCTGGGCGACGCTCTGGTCGCTCGAGGTCCAGGTGAGGGCGATGGGACTGATCAGCCGGCTCTCCTGCGTCGGAACGACGACGTGCAGCGTGTCCGATTCCCCGGGCGCCAGGGTGAGCGAATTCCCCTCTTGAATCGCGAAGTCCGCCTGTTGCACCACCACGGGGGCCGTGGCCGTGAGCCCGTTGGGCCCCGACATCTGAATCGTCCCCTGTCCCGGAGCCAGCGCCACGACGGTGCCTCCGCCATCCACACTCGCGATGTCTTCGCGCAGCGATCTCCACGCCACTTGCACCGGTGCCGCGGGAGACCCGTCGTCGCGCAGCGCGCGCGGGGAGACGCGGGTGTGCTCGGAAGGCACCAGATAGACCGACGGCGGATCGATGCGCAGCACCGCCGCTGTTCCCGTGCCGGGAGGCTGTCCGGCATACGGATCACCGCCGCCCGTGGCCGCGGTGGTCGTCGGGTTGGTCGTGGTGGTCGGCGCCGCCGCGGCCGCCACCTGGACCGCTGCCTGACCGCGCTTCTGTCCCGCCCGAGCCTCGACGATCGCGACGCCGGCCGCCACGCCGGTGACGGTTCCCGTTCCATCGACGCGGGCGACGGCGGTGTTGTTCGATACCCACAGGATGCGGGCGGCGGGGAGCACGTTGCCCACCCGGTCGTAGGCAGTCGCGATCAATCCGTAGTGCTCGCCCACCTTGATGCTGATCGACGGGGGCGCCACCTGGACTTCACTCACCGCCTGGGCCGCCAGCGGCGTAGCGGCTGCCAGCACGAGCAATCTGGTGATGATCATTGATCGCCTAATGTAATGCCCCAGTGCGAGGCCGTAACCCTGATTGGGGTCACACGATAGGCGTTGGGCCGGGTGTCGTCGGATTGCCGCGCTGCGGGCTGTCCGGAGGCGTCTCTCGCTCACTTGCGTCGCGCAGTTAGCCGGATAAGCTATAGGCCCCCAGCGTGACACAACCAGCGGAGGACATAGAGATGGTCTCGACCACAGAGTTCACGGGAATGGGCGGCCCTGGCATGATGGAGCCGATGTTCCCGCCGGAGCCAGCGCCCGAGCCGGTGCCGGCACCGATGTACACTCCGTCGATGGATGAGGGGACGTCGCCGCCCAAGCCGAAGCGGGCGGCGGCGAAGAAAAAAAAGAAGAAAGCGTCGAAGCCAAAGGCGAAGAAGGCGAAGAAAAAAAAGGCCGCGAAGAAGGCGAAGAAGAAGGCGAAGCGCGCCAAGGCGAAGAAGAAGGCGGGACGCAAGGCGAAGCGCCGCCGTCGCTAAACGATTCGGACGATCGCTCGCGGGAGCGCTTCCGCGATGGCCGCGGCCATTCGCAGGAGGCGCTCCCGCGGCACGTTGGTGACCCTGGCATCCGCCGGCGGACGGCTCAACGTCGTCAGCTGGACCGCTTCGGGCTGCGCCAGGACGAGGAGCGGAAGCCATGCGGCCAGCTCCGCGTCGCTCGAGCCGTCCCATTCGGCTCCCCGAACGACCATGGCCTGTACCGTCACGGGTGCGAGCGCCTGGTAGGACCGGGCGACGCGCTCGACGTCGAACACCGCGCCGTTCACCTGCCCGGCCGGGCCGGGATCGAGCTTCATGATGCGGGCATCGAGCCGCCGCAACGCATCGCGGACGGACGGCAGCGCGGCGGCGATGCCGTTGGAAAGGATGGCGACGCCCACCGCCGGGGCGCGTGCGTCCCGCGCAGCGAGCACGCGGTCGACGACCACGGCGAAGCGCGGGTGCAGGGTCGGCTCGCCGCGCCCCGACAGCGTGATCCAATCGGGCGCCGTGGCCGCCCGCTCGAGCGCGCGGCGCAGCGCCTGACCGACTTCATCGGGAGACGGCCAGCGGTCGCGCGGGACGCGGGGGGTCGTGAACCCGCAATCGCAGTAGGGGCAGTCGAGCTCGCAGAGCTTCGAGCGCGGCGGCAGCAGATCAATCCCCAGGCTCTGCCCCAGGCGGCGGGACTGGACCGGTCCGTAGACGATGGCACCCGCGAGCGGGGTTGCATCAGCCATCCGGCAAGGTACGTTGTGGCGGCCCGCCAACGAAGAGGTGCGACATGCGCAGCGTATGCGGTGTGGTGGTGCTCGCGGCTGCCTGCGCGGCACCCAAGGTGCCCACCGGAGATCCCCGGCAGGAAATCACCGCCGCGCTCACCCGCTCGGCGAGCGACTGGAACCGGGGCGACCTCGACGGCTTCATGAGCGACTACGCGAAGGACTCGACGACGAGTTACGTCACGGGAGGCCACGTGCAGTACGGCTGGCAGCCCCTCTACGATCATTACCAGGCGTCGTACTTCGCCCCCGGCAAATCCCGCGACTCGCTGTCCTTCGACGAAGTGCGGGTGCGACCGCTCACCATGGATCTGGCGTTCGTCACCGCCCGCTTCGCCCTGCACCGCGGCGATTCCCTCACGGCCAGCGGGCCGTTCACGCTCATTCTGCAGAAGCGCGGCTCGCGCTGGCTGATCCTCCACGACCACACCTCGGCGGATTCCAAGCCGTGAGTCGCTGGAGGACCGCCGCGCAGCTCGGCGCCCTGGCGCTGGCTGCGGCGTGCACGTCCCCCGGGAAAGGGATGATCGCGCTGGAAGGCGCGACGCTGATCGACGGGTCGGGCGGTGCGCCCAGGACCGACGCGCTGATCCTCATTAAGGATGGGGCGATCAAGGCGGTCGCCCGGGTGAATGAGATCAAGGTGCCGCGGGGCGCCGAGCGCATCAATCTGCTGGGCAAGACGATCATCCCCGGTTTGATCGATGCCGACGCGCAGGTGGAGCGGTGGGCGCTGCCGCGCTACGTCGCGTGGGGCATCACGTCGGTGCGCGATGTGCATTCGCCTGCGGATTCAGGGTTTACCCTCAAGAAGGACGTCGATCTCGGATCCATCATCGGGCCGCGCGTGTACACGGCGGGGGCGGCGATCGACGGGCTCGGCCCCACGCTTCCCGGCGCCGATGCGGTGTCGGGAGACGAAGAAGCTCGACACGAGGTGGATCAACGCGCCGTCGCCGGAGCGGATTTCGTGATGGTGTACACGAAGATCACGCCGGAGTTGTTACACGCCATCATCGACGAAGCGTCGACGCTGCGGTTGCGGGTCGCGGCGCGCATCGGCAAGCTCGACGCCCTCTCCGCCGCGCGTGCCGGCGTCGCGTCGCTGGAGGATCTGTCGGGTGTCGTCGCGTCGGCGATGGATCCGGGCCCCTTCGTACGGGCCCACGATCTCTTCTTTCCCGGCCTCACGCTGGAAGAGGCGAGCTGGGGAGGGCTCGACTCCGCGACGGTGGAGCGGACGGCACGGGCACTCGCCGCCACGCACGTCGCCATCGTGCCCGCGCTGGTCCTGCACGATACCTACGCCCGCTACGACGATCCCGCGCTGGCAACGCGATTCGGCATATCCGACGTCCCCGGCGACGTCGCGGCGGTCCGTGACCCCGCGGGGTGGCTGCAGCGCAGCGGCTGGCGCGCGCCGCAGTTCGCGGCGTTCCGCCGCGGCCGTGCCCGCCAGGATCAGTTCGTGCGGGATTTCAAGGTCGCCGGCGGACTCGTCGCGACGGGTAGCGGTGCGGTGGGCCCGCTGCTCGTCCCGGGAGCTTCGCTGCACGAGGAGCTCGCGCTGCTCGTCGCGTCGGGGTTCACCCCGATCGAGGCGCTCACCGCGGCGACCCGGCACGCGGCCCAGGTGCTCGACGCCGACTCCATCGGGCTGCTGGCGCCGGGGAAGGCGGCCGATCTGGTCGTGCTCAACCGCAGTCCCGAAGATGACATCTCCGCCACCCGCGACATCGCCTGGGTGATGCTGCGCGGACGGCCGATCAAACCGGATTCTTTGAGGGCGGAATGGAAAAAGTGATTTGCGCGGGGCTGGCCCTGCTCGCCGCCGCGGCGTGCCAGCGCCCCAAGCCGTCGAATACGACGGCGACGCCGCCGCCGTCGAACGCCTCGTACGACGTGCTGCTCACCGGTGGCTGGATCGTCGACGGCAGCGGCAACCCCCGCTGGCGTGGCGATCTCGGTGTGCGCGGCGATCGCATCGCCGCGATCGGACGGCTCACCGGAACGGCGAAGGAAACCCTCGACGTGAAGGGGCTCGTCGTGGCGCCGGGCTTCATCGACATGCTGGGACAGTCCGAGACGAACGTCCTGATCGACAACCGCGCCCTGTCCAAGGTGACGCAGGGAATCACGACCGAAGTGACGGGGGAAGGCGGCTCGGTCGCGCCGCTCACCGACCGGCTCGTGGCGCTCGATTCCGAGGTGATGAAGAAGTACAAGTTCAGCGAAGACTGGCGCGACCTCGACGGCTATTTCGCGCGGCTCGAGCACACCGGCTCCACGATCAACATCGCGACCTTCGTCGGCGCCACCCAGGTGCGGATGGCGGTGATCGGCTTCGCCAATCGCCCGGCCACCGGCCCCGAGCAGGCGCACATGGAAGCCCTGGTGGACAGCATGATGGAGCAGGGCGCACTCGGCGTGTCGACGGCGCTCCTCTACGCACCGGCGATCTACGCGCCGACCGAAGAGTTGATCGGGCTGGCGCGCGCGGCGCGCCGCCACGGCGGGATCTACGCCTCGCACATCCGCAACGAAGCCGCGCACGAAGACGAGGCGCTCGACGAAGTGTTCCGCATCGCCCAGGCGGCCGACATTCCCGCCGAGATCTGGCACTTCAAGGCGGCGGGCCAGCAGCAGGCGGGGCGCATGCCCCACCTGATTCAACGCATCGACTCGGCACGCGCGGCGGGGCTCGACATCACCGCCGACCAGTATCCGTATACCGCGGCCGCGACGTCGCTCGATGCATCCATTCCGCAATGGGCCCACGCGGGGGGAACCGATTCGCTGCTCGCACGGCTGCGCGACCGGCCGACGCGCACAAAGCTGCGGACCGAGATGCTCACGGGCGGTGGGGATGAGAACCCCTACATCAATTCAGGCGGCGCAGACGGCGTGGAGATCGCCGGAGTGTTCCAGGACTCGCTCCGGTATCTGGACGGACGCCGGCTCGGAGAAATCGCGCGCGAGCGCAAGAAGGATCCCATCGAACTGCTGTTCGACATCGTGCTGGCCGACCGCGCCCACACCGGTGCGATCTACTTCGAGATGAACGAGGACGACGTGAAGGCCGGGCTCAGGACATGGTGGGTGGCGGTGGACTGCGACGCCTCGGGCGTCGCCCCCGACGGACCGTTCGGGAAGGATTACACGCACCCCCGCGCATACGGCACGTTCCCCCGCATTCTCGGAGGCTACGTGCGGCAGCAGCACCTCATGCCGCTCGAGTTCGCGGTGCGCAAGATGACGTCGCTCGCCGCCCAGCGCGTCGGCCTCGCCGACCGCGGCCTGCTGCGCCCCGGGTTGGCCGCCGACATCACGGTGTTCGATCCCGAGACCGTGAACGACCGCGCCACCTTCGAGAAGCCGCACCAGCCCTCCGTCGGCATCACCTACGTCCTGGTCAACGGCCAGATCGTATTGCGCCGCGGAGAGATCACACCCGCCCGCCCCGGACGCGGACTGCGCGGGCCGGGCTACGTGCCGTCCGATCGTCGCGGTCGGGGAGGCGCCACGAGCGGATGACGCTCGGGCGGCTGCTGCTCGCCTGGGTTCCTGTCGCGATCTGGTTCGCTATCGCCGGATGGACCGCGCATCGCGTGACGGGCGTCACCATAAGTCCGGCCCCGACGGCGGGCGCACTCGTAGCCGTCGCGTTCGAAGCGCTCGTCGTCACACTGTTCGCATCGCTCTGGTTCGACAGCCTCGGCCACGGGGCCTGGTGGGTGCTGTTCGGTCTGGTCGGACTCCTCGCCTCCGCGCTCTCGACGCGACCCGCATTCGCGGCCGTAGCGTTCTCGGCGCTGCGCTATTGTGGTGCAGGCGCCATTCTCGCCTGGCGGCTCGGATGACGATTGCCCGCGGGAACCTTTCTACTGTTCGAGGACTATCAGCGAGACTGTAGAGATCACGCGGCCCCCAGAGCCCGTCGCCGTGGATCTCGCAATCGCGCCAGCCGCAACACCGATTCACCTCCAGACCCCACGGAGGCCTCATGACGACCTCGCTGGAGCAGGCGATCAGACGCCTGGAGAGTTTCTTTTCGGTCCTCGACACGCGCCAGGGAGTGCTGGGGCGCCGCCTGCTCGGGATTGCCCGTCCCGAAGACGAGCAGCTCACGCAGGCCCTCGTCAGCGAGCGCCGCGCCAGGACCAAGATGGATGGCTCGATCGGCGGGTCATTGGTCACCACGGCCTGGGCCGCGTGGGAGATGATGGACCTGGGACTCGACGCGCTGCAGGGCACCCTCGGCCGGCTCGTGGCCTGGGTGCTGACGTTCCTCGAGATGCCGCCCGCGCTATCGGCGCCGTCGCCGCTCGCGCTGCCCAACGGCACGGTACTCACGAGCGCGGAGGGCGCGACGTTCGCCGCGGAGTGTCTCGGCTTACGCGTGCTGTTGCGGGCGCGACAGGATGCCCGCCCGCGCGTGCTGCGCCGCCTCGAGCGGGTGCTGAGCCTCTGGCCCAGCGTCCACAACGAGCTCGCCGCCAGCGCCCTCGGCGTGGTGGCGGTGGCGCCGGTCCCCTACCACGACCGCCTCTCCGCGTGCGTCGAGCGTCTCGGTGAGAGCCAGCGCCCCGACGGGACCTGGGGCGACGCGAACTTGTTCCACATGCTCGAGTCCCTGCTGCTCGCCGGAATCCGGCCGGCGCGAGACCTGATCACCAAGTCGGTGCCGGCGCTGTTGGCGATGCAGCGG
>DATFSB010000170.1:0-6738 GCA_035262825.1 Gemmatimonadales bacterium
TTGAACTCCAGATACTTGGCTGCCATTTCTACACTCCTCCCGGTCTTAGCTGAGCTTCGCGATGACGTCGGCTTCCTTGATCAGAATGATCTCTTCCCCTTCGAGCTCCACCTGCGTGCCGCTGTACTTCCCGTAGACCACCCGGTCTCCCACCTTCAACTCCATCGGGACCTTCTCGCCCTTCTCCGTCCGCCCCGGCCCGACGGCGATCACCTCGCCCTGGATCGGCTTTTCTTTCGCCGTGTCCGGGATGTAGAGCCCGCCCTTCATCTGCGCAGTCTCCTCCATCGGCCGGATGGCGACCCGGTCGGCGAGCGGGAAGACCTTCAACTTCGTCTTCGTCGCAGTTGGCATAACGTCCGCCTCCACCAGAAAGTAGAACCGTGTAAGTTGTTACAGAATATGAGCAGTAGCACTCTGCTGCGATGAGTGCCAATATTTCGGACCGGGAATTTCTCTCCCCGCAGCCCCCAAGTCAAGAGCCGGGTTCGACGAGCTAAGCCATGCCTGGAACTAGGGTTGGAACGGAGGCCCGCGACCCATGCCGAGCGAGTCGAGCAGCACCGCGGCGCGCTGCGCCGGATCGGCCGGCAGTTGCGCGACGACGGCCGACGCCGCCCCGACGATCGCTCCCGTCCGCGTGTCGGCGAGGCGCACATGCAGGACCGGCCCCAGCGAATCCCCCGGCTCGCGAAACAGAAAGTGCACCACCGCCGCTGTCGGACCGGACCCACCCTTCAACTGCGGCAGCACGACGAATCCGAGACGGCGCATCGCGGCGCCAAGCTGGGTGCTCAGCGAATCGGTGCCGGGTACGTAGAACGCATACCCGTGCAGCGAGGACGGCATGTGGTAGCGGGTGGCCGGCGCGCATGCGACGGCCAGGAAGAGGGGAACGAGCGCCGGCCTCACTGCAGCAGGCGCCGCGCGCCCACCCACCTCGGGATCCAGTAGGACCCTTCGGGATCGGTGGCGTCGAGGCGCGACAGCTTCACACCAGTCGACGAGCTGTGGATGAATTTCCCTTCGCCCACGTACAGTCCGACGTGCGTGACCGACCCGCCGGCACGACCAGAGAATGCGAGGATGTCCCCCGGCAACAGCGAATCCACCACCATCGCGACCACGTTCCCCGACAGTGCCTGATCCCGGCTCGTGCGCGGAAGCCGAATGCCGTGACGCGCGTACGCATACTGAATCAGTCCCGAGCAGTCGAAGCCATTTTCCGCGGTGCCGCCCCACTGGTAGGGACTGCCGAGCACGTCGAGCGCCGTCTCGACGACATCCATGCCTCGCCCGCTCAGGATCATCAGCGAGGGCTGGACGGCGTCGGGGCGCGGGTGGTAGGTGGTCGCGGACGACGCGGGGGCCGCGGCAACCGGCGGCGGCGCGGCGGTCGTCGCGCTCGATCGATGCAACGCACCTCCCAGCCCGATCGTGATTCCCAGCGTCGTGCCGAAACCCTTCTGCGGGGCTCCCGGCCGCCAGAAGCCGTGCGGGCCGCGGTCGATGACGCGATAGCGCTCCTCGACTGCCAGACCGAAGACCCTGAACGGCCGCCACTCGACTCCCACCCCCGCGGTCCACAGCGCCGCCAGCGCCTGGTGCGCCGTATCGGAATCCAGGCCGAGCGCCGCGCTCGCCGTTCCGTACACCGAAATCGTCGTCCCGCCGCGGGGCGTCTCCAGCTCGTACCCGATGCCGAAAAAGCTGCGCGACGATCCGCGGCGCTCGCTCAGTGCCTGCAGGGCGACGCCGTGCCGCAGCACCGAGCCGAGCGGCCGGTCGAGCCGGGCCTCGTACGTCGTCAAGTCCGAGCTCGCCCAGCTGCCGTACAACAGGCTGAGATCTCGCTGCTGCGCGGCCAGCGGCCCGGCTGCGCACCAGCCGGCGACGACCGCGAGCGTCGCGACGCGTTCAGTGATCCGCAACGTGTGGCAGCTCCAGGGACTCACGCGGCGCCATGTGATGCGCGAGCAGGTGCGGGACGCGGCGCATGAACCGCACCCAGATCCACAACGTTCCGAATCCACAGAGTGCCGCTGCCGTCAGCCCCGGTGCGATCAGCATGACCGGATTGCGGGACTCGAGCACGACGTGCGCGCCGATCCACATCCCGAAAAACGAAGCTCCCCAGGCCCAGAGCGGCGTGAGGAGCCAACCGACGACGACCAGCGCGTGCGCCAACCAGCGGGGCATCCCCGCGATGCTCACGCGCTATTGTTCCGCCTGAGAGACCAGAGCGCCAGGATGGTGAGCACCACCACGTACGCTCCGCCGATCAGCACCGGCCAGGCAACCGGAATGATCGTCAGCTTCGCGATCACGGCCAGCACCACCGCTCCCAGGGCAACCGGCGCGGCGATCTGACCCAGCGAGGCGGGACCGCGTGCGTTCCGCCCCGCGGTGAGCATTCCGCCCATCCACGCTGCGAATGTGCCGAGCATCCACCAGATGGGGAGATACCACCACGTGCTCCCGCCTCCGATCGCATCCCAGGTCCATGGGTACGCCTTGAACGGGCGCAGCAGCACGATGTCGAACGCCATGAACACGACCGTGCCCCACAGCCCGACCGCCGCGGCTCCCGCGACGCCTTCCGTACCCCGCGACCCGACCCATTGTCCCGGGAGGAGACTTACGAGCACCGCGGCGAGGAGGACGACGAGCGACTCGAGCACCGCCTGGGCGATGCCGGGAGAGAGCAGCCGGGAGAGCGCCAGGAAGGCCACGACTGAAACACCGGTGATGAGCCCTACCTTGGTACCGCTCATGAGGATATGGCGGAAGTCCGAACGGTCGGTGGCCGGCACCGCGCTGGTAGTCATCGGGACTAATCTAGCTCTCCGCCCCTACCAGCCAAGACCCAGCGACTGGGCCGCCAGCCGCAGGCCGACGAGCGTCAGGTCCGGCTGCACCGTCTCGATCTCCTCCGTGAGCGGCGCCACGAGCGGTGCCAGGCCCCCAGTGGCCACCACGTAGGGCGGCTCGCCGCGCGCGGGCCACTCGGCACGAATGCGGCGGATCAGCCCGTCGACGGCGTCCACGGTCCCCCAGATCACCCCGGAGCGGATGCAGTCTTCGGTGCGGCGCCCGATCACCCGCTCGGGCGGCGTCAGCTCCGTCGCGGGCAGCTTGGCGGTGCGCCGCACCAGCTCGTCCGAAGCGGTGCGGATCCCCGGCATGATGACGCCGCCGATGAAGCGGCCGTCCTTCGTGATGCAGTCGAAGGTCGTCGCGGTGCCGAAGTCGACGACGATCGTGTCGCGCTCGAACAGCCGGCAGGCGGCGAGGGTGTTGACGATGCGGTCGGCGCCGACGGTGAGCGGCTCCGCGACGTCGAGGGTGATCGGCAGCTGCGACTGCCCGTCCACCTGGACCGGAGTGACGCCGGTAATCGCGGCGACGCCGGCGCAGACGTTCTGCGTGACGAGCGGAGCGACCGAGGCGACCACCACCGCCCGTATTCCCGACGGCGAGTGCCCCGCGTTGGTCAGGTACGTCGACAAGAGCGCGCCCCACTCGTCGGGCGTGCGGGCGGCGGTCGTCGTGAGCCGCCAATGCCCCAGCAGCTGTTCTCCCTGGAACAGTCCGACGGTGGTCTCGGTGTTGCCGATGTCGAGGGCTAGAAGCACCGCACCAATATACTAGGCGGTCTCCACGTGGCCTTCGCGCACGACGGCGACGTCCCGATCCCCTTCGACGAGCAAAGCGCCGTCGGAGCGCACGCCGCGGGCGTGGCCCCGCACCGGGCTGCGCAACGCACGATCGCGCAGCCAGTCGCGTGCCGCGAACGCGGCGCACTCCTGGTCCGTGAGTTGCTCGGTTGCGGCACCGAGCCGGGTGAGCGGTTGCACGAGACGGTCGAGCACGTCGATCCGCCGCACTCCCGGGATCACCTCCGCCAGTGCGATCGCGAAGTCTCGCACCTCCGCGGGGATCTCGTTGGCGACGTTGACGCCGAGTCCGATGGCGAACCATTGCGGCGTCTCGCCCTGCCAGCGGCCTTCGCACAGCACACCCGCCAGCTTGCGATCGCGCACGAGCACGTCGTTGGGCCATTTGAGGCTCGCGAGCGGCCGGCCGGCCAGCTCGTCGACGACATCGGCAAGGACGAGTCCCGCGCGAATCGACATGATGCCGAGCGGCGCCGCTCGGGGCCGCAGCAACAGCGCCAGCCACAGCCCACCGGGCGGGGAGTGCCACGTCCGCCCGTCGCGCCCGCGGCCGGCCGTCTGCTCGAGCGCGAGCACCACGGTGCCGGCAGGGGCACCCTCGGCGCCGAGGGCGTGCGCCCGGTCGAGAGCCGAGCCGAGCGACGCTGCGAGCTCACACCGTGGGATCGCCCAGCGCCGCGCCAGCGCGGCCGCCGGGATCCCGTCGAGCGTTACGCCCGCCACAGGGCGTACGCCAGCCTCGGTAACATCATGTCAGCCTCGGTTCCGCGTGGCCTAACGAATGAAGGATACGCTTGCAGCGAGCGACAACTGGCCTGGAGCGATAGTTTGCCAGCACCATGCACACGATTATCGCGGCGATCATCCTGGGGCTGGTCGAGGGCGCGACCGAGTTCCTGCCCGTCTCGTCCACAGGCCATCTGATTCTGGCAGGTCACGCGCTGGGCTTCGTCGGCCCGACCGCCGACGCATTCGAGATCATCATCCAGCTCGGTGCCATCCTGGCCGTCGTCTGGCTGTACCGCGCGATGCTGTGGAAGGTGACCCGCGAAGGATTCACCGTCCCGGCGTCGCGCCAATTCATCGGCGCGCTGTTTGTGGCTTTTCTGCCGGCGGCGATCGTGGGGGTGCTCACGCACCACTGGATCACCGCGCACTTGTTCATCCCTCCGGTGGTGATCGCTACCATGATTCTCGGCGGCGTGGCGATTCTCGTCATCGAGCGGCTGCGCCCCGCGCCGCGCATAGAGACGGTGATGCAGATCGGCTACCGCACCGCGCTCTGGATCGGCATCGCGCAGCTCTTCTCTCTCATCCCGGGCGTGTCGCGTTCCGGGGCCACGATCATGGGGGCGCTGCTCGCGGGCGTCGGGCGACCGGCCGCAGCTGAGTTTTCGTTCTTGCTGGCGATCCCGGTCATGCTCGCCGCCACGGGCCTCGAGCTCTGGGAGAACCGACAGCTCCTGGCGGGATCGGACGCCGGGGTGTTCGCGATCGGGTTCGTCGTGTCGTTCCTGAGTGCGCTGGTGGTCGTGCGCTGGCTGGTACGGTTCGTGTCGCATCGCTCCTTCGACGTTTTCGCCTGGTACCGTATTGCGTTCGGGCTCGTCCTGTTGGTGCTGCTACTCCTGGGCGTGCGCTGGATTGAGGCGTAGTGGCTAGGTGGTTCACACCACCTTCCCGAGAACGAGTGCGCCGAGACCGAACACCATAGCGACCTTGAGGAGTCCGCTCGCTGTCACGAAGCGCTGCCGCCTGATGGCCAGAACGGCGATGGCGACCGAAAAAAGTGAAAGGCTGGCGACATCCAGGTAGACGCCACCATATCCGGAGACGAGCGGGAGCACGACAGCCAGGGGAAAGAACACCACGCAGGCCCACACGGCGATCCGGGTCGCCCGTGTCTGACCCACTTCGACCGGCAGGGTGCGACGTCCGGCGACGCGATCGCCTGCCTCGTCGCTCAGATCCTTCACGAGCTCGCGCGCCAGCTGCAGCCACGCCGCGAGCACCCAGGGCACGACCCCGGCCCCCGGCCGACCCACCGCGAGCGCTCCATAGAAGAGCGGTAACCCACCGACCACCGCGACCGCGGCGTTCCCCGGCACGCCGTGCCGCTTGAGGAGCGGCGAATAGCCGAGCATCACGGCGAGGGCGACCAGCGCGACGAGCACCTGCTGCCCCGATACCAGCGCCGCAGATCCGATTCCGAGAACGCTGCCGAGCCAGATCGCGAGATGCGCCGTCTCGGGGTGCAACCGTCCCGCCGCGAGGGGATGGATAGCGGGGGCATTCACCCGGTCGGCGGCCACGTCCTGCATGTCGTTCGCGGCATTGCCCGCGGCGCCGAGTCCCACCCCGGACAGGGCCGCGAAGAAGAGCAGCTTGGGGAGCGCGACGGCGCCGAGCGCGATCCACCCCCCGGCGAGCACGCCGGCGGCGGCCAGCAGCAGATTGTGTACACGGACGAGCCGCGCGAGATCAGTCACGCAACACGTCCTCGTAGAGGCGCTCGTACAGCGGCACGACTCGATCGGCCGAGAAATCCGCGGCGCGGGTCACGGCGCCGCGTCGCATCTCCTCCAACCGTTCCGGATCGCGCAATACCTCGATCGCCCGCTCCGTCATCGTCGGGACGTCGCCGACGGTCGCGAGGAACCCCGATTCCCCCTCCGTGACGACTTCGGGAATGCCGCCGGTGCGGCTCGCGATCACCGGCACGCCGCACGCCATTGCCTCGAGCGCCGCGAGCCCGAACGACTCCGTTTCCGAGGGCAGCAGGAAGAGATCCCCACCCCGCAGCACGTCAGCGACGTCGTCGACCCGGCCGGCGAACCGCACGTCGCGCTGCACCCCGAGCTTCGCCGCCTCGCGCTGCGCCGGGTCGCGATCGGGACCGTCGCCGACCATCACGAGCCGTGCCTTCATCGCCTTGCGCACGCCGGCGAACACGCGCACCACGTCGACCAGTCGCTTCACGGGCCGGAAGTTCGAGATGTGAATGAGGACGCGCGTGTCGGGCGGCGCCAGCGTGCAGCGGTCCGCCGGATCCCGCACCGGG